>JAOZRP010000162.1 GCA_029940125.1 bacterium | reverse complement strand
ATTGTTAAAACGCTTGTTGATTTTTGTTTACTTCTTCCCTCGATCCATTGTAATGTGAAAGAAAGCGCAGTTTAAGATTCCCAAGCCGGTTGAGATCACAGAAACTTCCTTTTTCAGCTCGGTTGTCTGGTGGTGCGTTGGTGAACGTAAAGCGACGATATTTTTTCCTGGCGGTTCTCCTTTTTCTTCCTTTAATTCTGTCACCGGCGGTTTCAGCAATGCCGACGGAAATGAAACTGTTCGGATATCGGGAAGTGCCGCAGGATGGAATGGAATACTTGCCCCAGTGGCTCAGTGTTCTGGAGCGCCACCTGCAGCAGGATGTGCCTGACGGTGACTGCCATGAGCATCTTTTTAATCGCTGCCATTTGAAAAACTGGTATAAATTTCTTGATTCCATCAAAGACCTTCCCCGGCGGCAGCAGTTGGAAAAAGTAAACAGGTATGCCAACCACAAGCACTATGTTCTTGACTTGGCCAACTACGGGATGGAGGATTACTGGGCCATTGTGAAAGAGTTTCTTGCCAACGGCGGAGACTGCGAAGACTATGCCATCACGAAATTTTTTTCACTCCGCTGGCTTGGCTTTAAAAACCGGGACCTGAGGATCGTCATTCTCCAAGACGCCAATCTGCGGACTCCCCATGCCATCCTGGCCGTTTTTTTTCAGGGAGATGTGGTAATTCTGGACAACCAGGTTCAGGAAATCGTTTCCCAGCAGGTTATTGCTCATTACATTCCCCTTTATTCCGTCAATGAGAAAGAATGGTGGCTGCATTTGCCGCCGGGACTATAATCCCTGCCGGGAATTGTGGCTTTGCTGATGAATGATGCCCGGGAAACCACGTTGAAACAGGAGATCTCTTTTTTCCGATGAAAAGTTTTTACAGGGGAAAATCGTTGTTGTTTGGCGCCGTAGCGTTGCTGCTGGTTCTTTTGCTGGGTTTCTGGTCCATCAGCAAATTTATTGACTATGAAAAACGGCGTGATCTGAATTCCTGGCAGCTTACCCTTGGGGTCATGGCTGACCAGAAGGCCCATGAAATAGATTCCTGGCTGGAAAGGCAGTTTGCAGTGCTTCAGGAATTGGCCCGCAATGGTTCACTGCAGCTTTACACCCAGCAGCTGCGGAGGAGCCAGACTCAACACCCGTCGGTTGAATCGGCGGAGATATCGTATCTGCGCAACCTTATACTGGCCACCGCTGAACGCCATGGCTTCACTGACCGCGGGGAGCCGGCATCATCCAGAATTGGGGCCAATATCATGGCTCAGGCCGACAACTCCCTGGCCTTGATTGCCAACGGGGACAGCATTATTACCGGGACCGTGGGCATCTCCAAGCCAACGCCTGGCCTGCGGCAAAAAATTTTGGAAGTCCTGCAGCGTGGGGAAACCTCATTGCTGGACGTCTACGTTAATGCCAATAATCGTCCGGTTGTCGCTTTTCTGGTGCCGGTTTTTGCCCTGCAGAAGCAAAGCAATGCCTTGAAGCCCATCGCTGTGCTCTGCGGGACAAAAGATGTCAGCCAGGCTTTGTATCCCCTCCTGCGTTCCAGGCATGCGGCGACGAAGACTGACGAGTGCTACCTGATTCGGAAACGGGGTGATTTGGTTCAGTATCTGTCGCCGTTGGCCGATGGCACCCTGCCGTTAAAAAAGAGTCTGGCGGCCAACGCTCCCGATCTGGCGGCGGGCGTGGCCCTGCAGTCGCCTGGATGGTTTGGGAACGGCAAGGACTACGCCGGCAATGATGTCCTGTTTACCAGCCGGAAAATAGCCGGTTCCCCCTGGATCCTGGTGCAGAAGATACATGCCCGGGAGGCGTTGGCCGGATCACGCTCCCACCAGCGGTTTTTATTGTTGTCCCTGTCCCTGGTGCTGCTGCTGGCGGCCTCGCTGCTGATTGCCTTCTGGTGGTATGGCGGCATGCTTGAGTCGCAGAGGGTTGCGGCTGATTTGCAGGCTAAAACGGAACTGCTGGCTTCGCGAACCGCGTTGCTGGCCGCCGTAAGCGACAATATCCATGATTTCATTTTTATTCTCAATCAGGAATTGCATTTCATTTTTGCCAACCGTTCCCTTGCCGACCGGCTGTCAATCCCGGCTGAAGATATGAAAAACAAGAATCTTGCCAGTGCTTTTGGTCCGGCATCAGCAAGGATTCTGGAACGTCTGTGTCAGAAATCCCTGAAGGAGGGGTCTTTGTCTCAACCGGAAATAAGCCTGGAAATGAACGGAGAGCATTTGGTCTTCAATGCAGCTTTTATTCCCGTGGCCCAGCCGGAGAGCGACCGCCAGGTTCTACTGATCAGTCTCCACGACATCACGCTTTTGCATGAGATGCAGCAGAAGCGGGAAAGGTTGAGGCGCCAGCTAGTGGCGGCCTTGATGCGGGCGATTGATCTTCATGATCCCTATTCCGCCAATCATTCGGCTAATACGGCTTTTTTCGCTTCGGCCATCGGGCGTTCAATGAATCTGGAACCGGATGCACTGGAAACCGTGGAGACGGCCGCCAATCTGTGCAACCTTGGGAAGCTTTCCATTCCCAAGCAGGTTTTGACCAAGACGGGTGCCTTGACGGCTGAGGAGCAGGAGCTGATGAGGAAGGAACCGGAATTTGCCAGGGAGCTGCTGGGGCAGATTGATTTTGACGGTCCTGTCTGCGAGGCGGTGGCGCAGAAATATGAATGTCTTGACGGCAGCGGCTATCCGGATGGTTTGTCAGCCGAGCAGGTGATTTTCCCCGCCCGGATTCTGGCCGTGGCCAATGCCTTTGTAGCGATGATCAGCCCCCGGGCCTACCGCGACCGTTTTGCCGTTGCCGATGCCCTTGACCAACTGCTGAAGCAGGCAGGCAGCAAGTATGACCGGCAGGTGGTGGCAGCCCTTTTTCATGTGGTTGAAAATGAAACCGACTGGTCTCAATGGGATGAGCGGCAGCAGAAATTTATCAATTAACCTGATTGAAATTTTTCAGCATGGTTGTTTTTTTTAGCGGAACAGGCAGGAAATGGTGATGCTTCAGAAAGAATAGGGCGTGTTTTGCCGCCGGCCAGGCTGAAACATTGAAAAAAGTGGTACTTTTGTGCCCAATATGGGTAAAAAAATTCCACTTTTCACCTGTTTAGAAGCTGTAAATTTGGATAAGTTTATAACTGGTTGTTTTTACTGGTCTTTATTTTTATGGTTTTTTTGGCACATCATTTGTATGCACGTAGATGAAAGGGGTAGATGATGGGAAAAAGAGGAAGAAAATTACACATTCTTTTACCTTTGCTAGCCGGCATGCTTGTTTTTATGGCTTTTTGCCTGCCGGCATCTTCCCGTGCGGCTGATTCCGGCGGCATTTATGGCAATATCGATTATGATGCCGAGCTGGATGCCCTGTTCAGGGACGCGATGAAAAAAAGAGAAGCTGGCAATTTGGAAGCGGCTATTGAAGAATTTCATACCATTCTCAGCAACCAGCCCTTGCTGCATCGGGCCCGGCTTGAATTGGCCGTGGCTTATTATCGGGCCTATAAATTTCAGGCTGCAATTGAAGAAGCAAAAAAGGTTCTTGATGATCCCAATACTCCTCCGAACGTCAGGGTTACCATCCTGGCTTTTTTAGCCCAGGTGAAGCAGGATGAAGAGAACCTGAAAGTGCCGAAGAGCTACTGGAAATTTCCGGTCATGTTCGGTTATATCTATAATGACAACGTCAATTTTGGACCTGATTCACATATCTTCGGCGGCCAGATTTTTGATCCCGGCATTGAAGAAGAGTCGGATTCGGGGCTGGTCGCCAGCGCCGGCGTTGACCTGACCTATCAAACCGGAAAGCATTTCATGTTTAACGGCCGCGACACGGCTTTCCTCTGGCAGAGCGGCGCCAACGTGTATCACCGGGGCTACTTCGATGAGACGGATTACAACCTCGCGGTCATTACCCTGCGGACCGGGCCGACGCTTATTTCCCGGGGCAGCTGGCGGGCCAACCTGACGCTGCAGGATGACATCCTTTACTATGGCAGGGAATTTTTGGGCAATTATCTCTATTTGCTGCCGGCAGTGACCTTCAATGTCACCGACGCGCTGGAAGTAACCCTGGACGGAACGTTCAGCGACCGTGATTATCATCAAAGCTGCTACCAGGGCGAGGACAGTTTTTACGTTGCCGGTCGTCTTTCCGCCGGTTATGTCACCAGGGGCGGGCGTCTGGCTTTGCAGGGTGGAGCAGAAATTTTCAATGAAAACGCTGACGATGACTATTTCAGCAATGATGGGTGGAACTTTTTTGTGGGCGGCAACCTGAGTGTTGCTGAGCGTTGCAACCTTTTTGTCATGTTCAGCCGGGAGGAGAGAAAGTACGATGACCCGCCGCCCAATTTTGACGACCGGCGCGACGAAGACGACAACCGCTATACCGCGGGGATTAATTATACTTTTGAAAACATGGGCGTACTTTCCGACTGGATGATAGAGTTGAAATACATCTATAACGATTATGATTCAAATCTCAGCGCTTACGCGTATGAGCGGACCCAGGTGCTGACTACCTTTTCTAAAACTTTTTAGGAAGCTGGTGGCGGATTTCCGGGGGCTGAAAGTGTGAAAGGAGGAAGAAATGAAAAAAATTATTTTGTTCATTACGGCCTTTGCTTTTTTGCTGGGAGCCTGGCAGATTGTACCGGTGTATGCCGCTGATAATAAGAAGGTGTCGGATAAAGAGGTGTCGGCTTATAAGTGGGGCTACTGGGATAAAATGGTGGCGCCGGCGGCCATGAGGCCGGAATTTCCCCGTCCAGTGATAGCGGCGATTCCAGATCCGGATCCAGATCCTGATCCCAAACCGGAGCCCAAAATTCTTCCGGGTCCGCCGGTTCCGGTGACTCCGGGTAAACCGGGGATTCCCGCGCCCGGCACGCCGCCTATAGGAGGTTTGCCAGGACCAGGCGAGTCTCCGTCAGGACCACCGGCAGGCAATCCGGACACTCCGGGAGGGGGGACCAGGTTGCCACCACCGGGGGGAGGAGAGGCATAGTAAATTTCTGCAATGAAGTAATTGAAATATAGCCACAGTAATGGGCTTTTGCTTTTGAAATTCTATCAAACAACGGGTAGGGCGCAAAATGGGAGAAATTACAATGAAGAGACTTAAAGGAACGGTTTTACTGCTGCTTGCTTTTGTTATGGTGGGGGTTTTTGCCGTTGTGGGGCCTGCCGTAGCAGAGACAATAGGAGATGCGGTATATGCGAATAACTCGGCTGAAATCAATTGGGGAGGTCTTAGCATCAGCGGCGCTTTGACCGAATATGGCGACTATTACAGCTGGTCCCGGGCCTATACCACGGATTACTGGGGGCTGCCTGCTTCACCGGAGACCCCTCCTTATTTTTCCGATTATAAAGACGATGGTTCTCCCACCAGTATCTCTGCAAGTTCCGGATCCGTGGCAGATAATAATTTTTCTTCAGCCAGCAGTTCTACTTCAGCTTCTGTCATCAGCACGTTTGCGAAAGCGGTAGCATCAGTGCCGGGTGATGCCTTTTCGGCGGATGGCCTGGCCCAGCGGGGGCAGGCATACCTGCTTGATAGCACGGAAACTTTTACCTTCTCCATACCTTACCAGATCAGCCAGATTTTGCATGCTTATACAGATACTGCTAATGCCGGCTACGCTTACGGCTATGTTCGTGCCTGGCTCCAGCTGAGACTGTATAACAGCGTAACCAGAGAATATGAGCAGATTGGTAAGCTGGATACTCAATATGAGGTCCACAACCTGTCTTATGACAACTTTACTTTGAATCCTCCGCTTGCCGGGACTCTTTCCCTTTTATATGCCGGTACTGCCGGCCAGTATATTCTGCTGGAAGCGGGAGTTGACGCCCGGTCTGCAGTACAGAAAGATGTGGTTCCGATTCCCGGAGCTGCCTGGCTGCTGCTCTCGGGCCTGCTGGGGTTGGTGGGTGTGAAACGCTTCGGTAAAGATTCTTAAAATCAAA
>JAOZRP010000486.1 GCA_029940125.1 bacterium | reverse complement strand
GAAGGCTGACAGCTGACCGCCCATCCGGAACCCGGCAGTTTTCGGATGGAAACCGTTTAAATGTGAGGCCAGATGAAATCTTCTACCGTGGTCAGCCGCAAGCAGCAAGCCCAGGTGGTTCTGCTGGAGCTGAGCCGCTGCTATCCCCGGGTTGAATGCGGACTGGTGTACCACAATCCGCTTGAACTGCTGGTGGCCACCATCCTCTCGGCCCAATGTACGGACGTGCGGGTGAACAAGGTGACTCCGGTCCTGTTTGCCGAGTTTCCCCAGGCGGCCGATTTTGCCGCCGCCTCGCTGGAGGACTTGGAAGAGGCCATTCGCACCACCGGTTTTTTCCGCAATAAGGCCCGCAACATCCAGGCCTGCTGCCAGCAGCTGGTGGAACGGTACGACGGCCTGGTGCCGGGAACCCTGGCGGAGCTGGTGAAGCTTCCCGGCATCGGTCGCAAGACCGCCAACGTGGTGCTGGGGGAAATTTTTCATGTTCCCGGGCTGGTGGTGGACACCCATGTCAAGAGGCTGGCTAATAAAATTGGTTTGACCGGGGAAAAAACCCCGGAAAAGATTGAACGGGACCTGATGACCATCGTGCCGGAACAGAACTGGACCCTTTTTTCCCATTTACTGGTTACCCATGGCCGCCAGGTGTGCGTTGCCCGTCGACCCTGGTGTGGCGAATGCGCCGTGCGGCGCGTCTGCGCTTATGGGAAAAACCTGGCTGGTGGTCTGGCATGAAAAGATGGTGGCGGCATCGCCTGGCCCTGGTCGGCCTGGTCATTCTGCTGCTGCTGGTGCTGATGGCCCTGCTGGCTCCCCGGCTGGCGCCCTTTGATCCCTGGCAGCTTGATCTGCCCGGCGAACTGGAAGGGCCGAGTGCGGTCCACTGGCTGGGGCAGGACCAGCTGGGACGTGACATCCTCAGCCGGATTATTTATGGCAGCCGGGTTTCCCTGCTGGTTGGCGTGGTGGTAGTGGGCTTTTCCCTGGTCTTCGGCACCCTGGTCGGTGCCTACGCGGCTTACCGGGGCAAGTGGCTGGATGCCGTTTTGCTGCGGATCATGGACGTGTTCCTGGCTTTTCCCGGCATCCTGCTGGCCATCGCCCTGATCAGCATCATGGGACCGTCCCTGAAAACGGTGATTGTCGCTCTCTCGGCCATGGGCTGGGTGGGCTACGCCCGGTTGACCCGGGGGCAGGTGCTGGCGGAAAAGGAAAAGGAATACATCCTGGCCGCCCGGGCGGCCGGGGCCGGCAGTCTGCGGGTCATCGTTGTCCACCTGCTGCCGAACCTGGCGGCGCCCCTGATTATTGAAGCGACCTTCGGCATCGCTGGGGTTATCCTGGCCGAATCATCACTAAGCTTTCTGGGGCTGGGCCCCCAGGACCTGCCGACCTGGGGCGGGGCGCTCAACGAGGGGGTCAGGTACCTGCTTTTTGCGCCCCACCTGGCCCTTTTCCCCGGGTTGGCGGTCATGATTACCGTGCTGGCGTTCAATTTTCTCGGCGACGGGCTGCGGGACTATCTCGATGTGCGAAAATAATGGGCGTCAGTGCTGTCCGGTTAGGTTCTTGCATACTGTCAACCGGTGCAGTTTTCGGCACTTTTGGCGCTCGCTTGCCTGTTTTTCCAGCGGCTCATTTCGCTAAAGTTGCCAA
>JAOZRP010000161.1 GCA_029940125.1 bacterium | reverse complement strand
GCCGACAAGACTTCATCCATTTTCACATGGATGGAGTCAATCCCCTGATCCGCCAGGCGCCGCCGAGTTTCCGCCAGGGGCTTTAATTTATCAAAAAAAGCCATGATTATTTTTCCTCAAGCATTTTTTGCAGCTGCCCCGCAAAATCCTTTATGGTTCTGACATCCGCCAGGACATTTAAAGGGATGGCAAGATCAAACTCATCTTCAACAGCCTCCACCAACCGCATTACCGCCAGGGAATCGAGTCCAAGATCCTCCAGCAGATCAGTATCCTCATCCAGTTCGGGCGCTTCTTCGAGCATTTCATCAAGAATCCCAAACAGGGTCTTTACTATATCATCATAATCTCTTTTCATCCACTCACCTTTTTACCGCTTGCCACCCCATTGTTCTTCGCAAACCTTCAGCCAGGTCGACTCTTGGCTGCCACCCCGTCTGCTCTGTTATTACCTGATTATCGCAAACCCAGTCAAGATGTTTCAATTCCCGTATTTTCCCCGGAGTCAACATCGGGTGTTTCCCCAACAAAGGCGACAGCATCTGATTTACCTGAGCCGATACAGACAATAAAGACAGCGGCACTTGAACTTTCAGCAGCTTTTTAGCTCGCAAACGGGAAAAAACGGCAATCACCTCATCCCAGCTATAACCACCACCATGACCATCATGAAGCTCATAGATTGACTGCGACCAGGCAGGCTGCTTCAAAAAAGAGCAAACGGCCGCGGACAAGTCATCAACATACAACAGGGAAAAGCGGGATCGGCGATCTCCTACCAACGGCGCAACGCCTTTTTCCATCAACCGAAACAACGGCAGGATTTCGCGATCTCCCGGCCCGTAAACAGCCGGCGGCCGCAATACCACCCAAGGCATGTCCCCGGCCAGAAAAGCCAGCTGTTGTTCACCCTTCTTCTTGCTGGCCGCATAGGCGGACAAGTGCGGTTCGCGGGCCGCCAGCGATGACAGCAGGAAAAACGAGGGAGAGTCGGCCACTTCGCGGGTTATACGCACCAGGGAGGCAACACCTTCAACATTGACCCGGTTGAAATGATGAACATGAGCACCACGAACCGTTCCGGCACAATGAACAACTATCTTGCAGCCTTCCACCAATTTCCGCAGGCTGGAAGAGTCTTCCAGGCTTCCTTCCACCATGTCAAGTTGATCAAAGCAGGAGAGTTTTAATCGGGCCCGGGGCAGGGAACGAACCAGGCATCTTACCCGCCAACCGGCGGCGATCAAGTGCCGGGCAATGGTACTGCCGATAAAACCGGTCGCCCCGGTAATCGCAATGGCACCCTTTTTGTCGGTTGACACTGAATTACTGGCAGTCATAGACACCTATCCACCAATTGCCACGGACGGCAACAACATCTTTGCCGGAACCATTACCACGGAAAATTCATGAAATGAGAATGCACGTAACTGTCATCAGGAGTAATGGGTCTGAAAAGCTGGATGAAGGGTTTGCTCAAATTTTTCGCATGCCACCGCTCACCGATACCCTCGGCAATAGCATTTCTGCATACGGCAACAGCTAAAAAATGGAGGAGAAGATTAAATTGCCTGCGCTGATATTTCCGGAAATGAGTACAGGGTTTCGGAGAGAGACGCTTTACTGCCGGTATGACGGGCCATGAACCCGGAACGAGCCCCCGAGCGGGACAATTTTCCGGAAGTTGTTCTGGGAAGGGTATTGCGCGGGACCAGCTCCACCAGGCATTCTATCCCCATTTCTTTTTTTACCAGGCCATGAAGGCGATGGGCAAGATCAGAATACGCGTTCACATCAAGACCCCGACACTGAACCACCAGCACCGCTTTTTCACTGCCATCGCGACCGTTGATGGAAAATGCCGACGCATCGCCGGTTCTGACTTCAGGCTGCTGCTCGGCAATAAATTCCAGATCCTGGGGCCAAATGTTCCGGCCGTTGATGATAATTAAATCTTTCTGGCGACCGGTTATAACCAGGTTCCCATCCAGCATGTAAGCCATATCGCCGGTATCAAGCCAACCATCGGCAGACAGGACCTCACGGGTTTCCTCTTCCTTGCCGAAATATCCTTCCATCACGCTGTCGCCCCGAACAAAAAGGGAGCCACAATGCCGCTCAGGCAAAACATTGCCCTGATCATCCCGGATTTCCACTTCATAACCCGGCAGCGGGCAGCCGCAAACAACAAAGCTGTTTATCTGTTCACCATCTTCAACCGCATTATCAACCACTGGCAAAAATTCCCGGTTCAGGTCGGTAAAATCGCCGCCTTTTACCTTATCCACCCACAAACCATGCCCCAACGGCATAAAACTTACCGCCAGCGAACATTCCGCCATGCCGTAGCATGGCATAAAGGCCCGGGAATCAAACCCGCAGGAATTCAAGATACGGGCAAACTGCCGCAAAGGCTCTGGACGTATGATTTCCGCCCCGATGCCTGCCACCCGCCAGCAGGCGAGATTGAATCTCCCAACCTCCGGCTCCCGGATTCTGCGAACACACAACTCATAACCAAAAGGCGGACCGAAAGAGATGGTGCTTTGATTCTGACTGATGAGATTCAGCCACAAGCGGGGCCGCATGGCAAAATCACGGGTATTCAGGTAATCCACCGACATCTGGGAAGCCATCGGAGCCAGAACCATACCTACCAAACCCATATCATGGTAGAAAGGCAGCCATGACATACAGCGATCACCATCCTGGACCTTGATCCCCACCCGAATGATGGATGACAGGTTGTGCATCACCGCCTTCTGGGTGATAATTACGCCACGGGGATACC
The DNA here is from genome assembly GCA_029940125.1 of bacterium. Classification (GTDB taxonomy): domain Bacteria; phylum Desulfobacterota; class Anaeroferrophillalia; order Anaeroferrophillales; family Anaeroferrophillaceae; genus DQWO01. Next base: position 3,254 of record JAOZRP010000161.1, on the reverse strand, counting down.
GGGTGCTGCCGGAGGTGTACTGCAGGTAGGCCGTTTCACAACGCGGCGCGGAGGCGATTTTCACCTGGCTGGCATCAACGCCGTCCAAATCCGCAATCTGGCCGACAAAAAGAAGCTCCAAACCCTCGGCAGCTTCCAGCAGAAAGGGAAGAAACCCGGCCGGAGACATGGCGATGGCGGCCTGACAGTCACACAGCAGGCGGCGAATCTGTCCCACGTAAGCATCACGACCGCCAAGAAACATGGTTGCCGGCAGAGGAACAGGCACCAATCCAGCGTATTGACAGGCGTAAAACACCCGCATAAAATCAGGATGAGTATCCGCGATGACGGCCACCCGCCCCCCGGGTTCGGCTCCGGTGGCCAAAAGCTTAGCCGCCAATTTTTGCGCTTCCGACCTCAACTGGGAATAAGGCAGCACCGTTGCCAAACGGCCGCGACCATCGTAAAAATTATATCCGGTCCGCCCGGAGGCGGCATAATCCAGTGCTTCAGCTAAACTACGAAAATCACCATTACACAACGGCACCGTATTGTGGGTCGGTGTTATATCCATATTTTTTAACTCCGTCTGGCACAGCACCTGCTGGATTCAGTTTGTCGGTTTTTTATCGAAAATCAATACAAAAGTCAATAATAATTCCAGCAACATAATGCAACGGGGGCGCAACAGCCTCCGTCAATGAACTCAGCAGTCACCTGAAATCCAGCAAAAAAGATGCCATACAACAATTTTTCCGCAACGATTGCCGCCACATGCCCACTCTCCCGGGGTCATCGTTTAAAACACGCGCATAATGGTTTACAGCAAGCTCGCCAGCGCCCTGACATCGGCATCCTGAAACGGCCAAAATAATCACTTGATTGCATACTTGATTTTATACATGTGTTTTATCCAATACAATATACTATGCCATTTAGCACATTTACAACATCTATCCAAGAAAAAAGTTCAACATTACAATAAGTTAATGTTGTCATCCCCAGTCTGATCGAACCTGACGCACTTGCATGAAATCAAAAATTATCCAAAAGATGCAACCCAACCGGAAACATATCCAGAGGTGAACTGACGAAAAACGAAGTCATAAAGCCAGGCAACCAACGGGAAATGAACACTGCCGGATCAGCACAAATGAAGATTAATATTGACAGATATGGTTCATTATTGTACCCCTGAAGGAGAAAAATGTCAAAAAACTGTCATGTCAACCCATACGTCGATAAATATTTTTTATGTCCCTGACTATCAAACCGGTAACCGGCCGTTATCTCCAACATCGTTTTATTCAAGTCCCATGGAACATCTATCAGAATGATCCCGCCTGGGTGCCTCCGTTAATTATGGATGTGAAGCACCATTTCGACCCCAGAAACCCCTATTTTTCCCACGCCCGATTTCAATCCTGGATAGCTTTCCGGGGAACAAAGGCAGTGGGTAGAATAAGCGCCCAGATAGACCAGCTCCACCTGGATTATCACCATGAACAATGTGGCTTTTTCGGCTTGTTGGAAGCCGAAGATCGGCGGGAAACCTTTGCCGCGCTGCTTGACACGGCCCAAACGTGGCTACAAAACCAGGGAATGAAATACATTATGGGTCCTTTCAACCTGTCAATCAACCAGGAATGCGGCCTGTTGACGTCAGGATTTGACACGCCGCCGTTTATTATGATGGGACACGCCAGACCCTATTATCAACACAGAATCATTGAACAGGGCTTTGTCCCAATCAAAGAACTGCTGGCCTACCTTGTCAAAGCACACTTCACCCCATCACGGGTCATGCAAACAATAACCAAGAGAGTGAAAAAAGACATCCACATCCGACCACTGAATCGTTCACATCTTTCGGAAGATCTGCAGATTATCGGCAGCATCTTCAATGACGCCTGGTCCAACAACTGGGGATTTACTCCTTTGACTCAGGATGAACTCGAAGCCATGGGCCGGGATCTCAAGCTGCTGGTGGACAGGCGATTCATCCAGATTGCCGAAGTCAAGGGAAAACCGGCGGCCATGATCATCGTTTTGCCGAACATCAATGAGATCATCACCGACTTGAATGGTCGCCTGTTCCCCCTGGGCTGGCTGAAACTTCTGTGGCGCTTGAAAGTCAAGCACCCCAAAACCGCCCGGGTCGCGCTGATGGGGGTTCGGAAGGAATACCAGCACCGGTTGATGGGAGCCGCCCTGGCCTTCATGGTTATCGACACCGCTTGTCACCCGGTGAGAAAGAAAGGGGTGACAGATGTGGAGATGTCATGGATATTGGAAGACAATATGGAAATGCGTAAAATCATTGAAAGTATCGGGGGAAGGATATCAAAACGCTATACTATCTTCCGAAAAGAAATCTAAGCAGTTTTCGCTTTAAGCATCACACCTCGCCTAAAAACGCATCGTTCAAACTCCAAAAAGGAACATTTCCATGAGCAAACAAACCGGCACCTTTACCGCCATCATCCTGGCCGCCGACCGCTCTGCCGGCGATCCGGTAGCCGAAGCAACCGGCGCCCCCTGCAAATCACTGTCGCCGGTTGGCGGCATCCCCATGGTTTTACGCGTTATCAACGCCCTGGAAAATGCCGGCGAGGTGGCTTCCTGCATCCTCTGCGGCCCCTCGGAAAAAATCATCAACCAATCGCCAGAACTTAGCCAGGTTTTAAAAAAAGACAACATCCATTGGATGCCAAACCGGGAAACGCCCAGCACCAGCACCTACGAAGCCCTGCAGCATGTCGACCGGAACAAACCTGTTTTGGTAACCACTGCCGACCACGCCCTGCTGACTTCCGGAATTATTGACTATTTCTGTTCCCAGGCCCGTCAAACGAACTATGATCTGACCGTGGCCCTGGCACCTTATGAAATGCTCCAGCAGGCGTTCCCCGGCTGCCGGCGTACGGTTACCAGGTTGAAGGACGGCGGCTTCTGTTCCTGCAACCTGTTTGCCTTCTTGACTCCCGAGAGTTATTCCGCCGCCAATTTCTGGCGCCAAGTTGAGCAGCAGCGGAAAAAACCATTACGTATTGTCAGCATATGCGGCTGGATGACCGTCCTGCGCTTCCTGCTGGGGCAGTTGACCGTCAAGGAAGGATTACGGCGCATTTCACGGCGGATGGGACTGAAGGCGGGAGCCATCATGATGATTCAGCCGGAAGCGGCTATTGACGTGGATACAGTAGAAGATTTAAGCCTGGCCAACAAAATCATTGCCGACCGGGATGAAAAACTGCAATCAACTAACACCT
>JAOZRP010000485.1 GCA_029940125.1 bacterium | reverse complement strand
CTCGTCAAGCACTACCTTGCGGCTGGTACTGTTCGCGCAGCCGGTATTTCAAGATCTTGCCGCTGGCGCTGCGCGGCATTTCGGCTATGAAGAAAACCCGGCGCGGCACCTTGTAGGAGGCAATCTCCTTTTTGCAGAAGCTCCGCAATTCTTCTTCGCTGACCTTGGCTCCCGCTTTCAGCTGGACGATGGCCGTCACCGCCTCCCCCCATTTTTCATCCGGGAGAGCAATAACCGCCGCCTGGGCCACTGCGGGATGGCGGTAAAAAACGTTTTCAACCTCAGCCGGGTAAACATTCTCGCCGCCGGTGATGATCATGTCCTTTTTGCGGTCGACGACATAAATAAAACCCTCTTCATCGACCCTGCAGAGGTCGAGGGGATAATACCAGCCATGGCGGAAAACCGCTTCGGTTTCGGCCTTTTTGCGCCAATAGCCGATCGTGTTGCCGAGGCCGCGGACTTTCAGCTCGCCGACGACGCCGGGAGGCGTGGGCTGGTCATATTCATCGACGACGACACTTTCCATGTCGGCAAAAGAACGGCCGCATGAGGCCAGAATTTCGGTCTTACCCGATTCCAGGGCCCGGGCCACGTCAGTCAACTTCAGGATGGTGGCCTGCCCAACGGTTTCACTGGCGCCGAACAGGTGAATGAAAACATTGCCGTAGATTTCAATCGCCTTTTGAAACACCACCGGGGTTACCGGGGCACCGGCAAAATAGAGCTTTTTCAAGCTGCTGAAATCATACTTGTCCGCTTCAGGAAATTCCACCAGGAAAAGCACCATCGGCGTAGCCAGCATGCCGGTGGTAACCCGGTATTTCTCGACCAGTTCGAGGAAAAAAGCGACATCCCACGACGGCATGATCACCGAAGTCGTACCGCTGTACACATGATTCATCAAGGTCACCTCACCGGTGGCGTGAAAAAGGGGCGAAGCAATGATGCCCACGTCATGCTCGTCCATTTTCAATTCCAGGGTCAGGCTGCGGCCGGCGTGATAGAAATTTCGGTGAATGGCCATGCAGCCCTTGGGAGCCCCGGTGGTGCCGCTGGTGTACAAGAGGGCGGCCAGGTCATCTTCAAACAGGTCAACGCCGGGAACGTCAGGACTGGATTTCTCAAGCAGTTCCTCGTAATGATGCCAGCCGGCGGGAGTTTCAGCCGGATCACCGATGAAAACAACTTCCCGCACGAAAGGAAGAGCATCCTTTATCTGTTCGTAATGACCGGCATACTCCTGGTTAACGATGACCACGGCAGGTTCCGCATCGATGAGGATGTCCTGCATTTCCCTGGGCGCCAGGCGAAAATTAAGCATCACCAGCACCAGGCCGGCACCCGGGATGCTGAAATAGGATTCGGCGTTTTCAATGCTGTTTTTGCTGATAATAGCTACCCGTTCACCCTTTTCCAGGCCGAAATCCAGCAAGGCATTGCCCATGCGGTTGCAGCGCTCCACCATTTCGGCAAAGGTATAGCTTCTGAAACCTTCAATAAGCGCCGTTTTTCCCGGGTTGAATTCGAGGTTGCGCCGCAGCATGGTGCGCAGTGTGCAAAAAGTCTCCATTTAACTCCTCCTTCCTGATCCTAGACAATCAAACCATGGCGTTGATACCGATCAGCTCCCGGCCGATCATCAGTTTATGCATTTCGCTGG
>JAOZRP010000009.1 GCA_029940125.1 bacterium | reverse complement strand
CGTGAAGGCGGCCGCACGGTTGGCGCCGGCGTCGTCAGCGAGATTATTGAATAAGATCCCGTTGTTTTTCGGGAATGATGGACCATTAACGGAGAGTAATTCATGATGACTGCAGCCAACCAGAAGTTCAGAATCAGGTTGAAGGCCTACGATCATAAGATTCTTGATCAGTCGGTCGTTGAAATTGTCAATACCGCCAAGCGCACCGGGGCCCGGGTGGCCGGTCCCATTGTGCTGCCGACCAGGATCAACAAGTACTGTGTCCTGCGTTCTCCCCACGTGAACAAGAAGTCGCGGGAGCAGTTCGAGGTGCGGACCCACAAGCGGTTGATTGACATTCTTGACCCGACCCAGCAGACCGTCGATGCCCTGATGAAGCTGGACCTTTCCGCCGGTGTTGATGTGGAGATAAAACTGTAGAATCGCTGGTGAACAGCAGCAGATAGATTGAGGTTGAAGCAATGGCCCAGATACAGGGATTGTTAGGAACAAAAATAGGCATGACCCAGATCTTCAGTGAGCTGGGGGAGGAGATACCGGTAACGGTGGTCAAGGTGGGGCCGTGTACGGTGGTGCAGGTCAAGCGGGATCAGACCGACGGCTACAACGCGGTGCAGCTCGGCTATGGAGAAAAAAAGCTGCAGCTGGCCACCAAGCCGATGATCGGCCACTGCACCAAGGCCGGCAAGGGGGTTTTCCGGGTGCTGCGTGAAGTGCGGGTGGACAACCCGGATGACTTCCAGGTGGGCGACCAGCTGACCGCGGACCTGTTCGCCACCGGCGACCTGGTGATGGTGACGGCCAAGAGCAAGGGCAAGGGTTTTGCCGGGCCGATGAAGCGTTGGGGATTCCATGGCGCCGGCGCTTCCCACGGCGTGCACAAGGTGCATCGTTCCGCCGGGTCGGTGGGTACCTCCGCCTGGCCCAGCCGGGTCTGGAAGGGCAAGAAGATGGCCGGCCAGATGGGCAACCAGATGGTGACCATGAAAAACCTGACCATCGTTGGCGTGCGCCAGGAACAGGGGATCGTGCTGATCAAGGGCGGCATCCCCGGCAGCAAGAACAGTGTGGTTTTTATCCGGAAAGTCTAGGTGCGCCGGGCGGGAAAAAGCGTTTCCCCCGGATGCCTTGAGAATAAAGAAATTGAATGATTCGCTGGAGTGGCATTATGGCCGTGGTTGATTTGTATAATATGAAGAAGGAGAAAGTTGGCGAGGTTGAGCTGGCCGATGCGGTGTTCAACGCCGAGGTCAAGAGCCACCTGGTCAGCGAAATGGTTTTGTGGCAGCTGGCCAAGCGCCGCAGCGGCACGGCGGCGGTGAAGAACCGCTCCAAGGTGCGCGGCGGCGGCAGCAAGCCGTGGCGGCAGAAAGGCACCGGCCGGGCCCGCAGCGGCACCAGCCGTTCACCGATCTGGCGGGGCGGCGGAATCATTTTCGGTCCCCAGCCGCGCGACTACAGCTTCAAGTTGACGAAAAAGGTGAAGAAGCAGGCGCTGGTTTCCGTTTTGACCCAGAAGTTTCAGGAAGGGAAGCTGTACGTGCTGGAAAATTTTGATCTGGAAGAGATCAAAACAAAGCAGGTTGCCGAGCTGCTGAATACCTTTGAATGCGGCAGCGCCATGCTGGTCTGCGACGACAACCGGAACCTGCAGCTTTCAGCCCGGAACCTGCCAAAGGTCATGGCGGTTGGTTCTCCCGGGGTTAATGTTTATGATCTGCTCAAATATGAGACGCTGATGATTTCGGCTGATGCTTTGGCCAGAATCCAAGGAGCTTTGGAACAATGAATAAGTCATCATATTATGATTTGATTCGCTTCCCCATGCTGACCGAAAAAACCATGGAGGCCAAGGAATCATACAATCAGTATGCTTTTGCCGTTGATCGCCAGGCGAACAAGGTGGAGATTAAGAAGGCGGTCGAGACGCTTTTCAAGGTGAAGGTGCAAAGCGTCAGGACGCTGAACGTCAGGGGCAAGGAAAAACGGGTGGGACGCAATATCGGCCGGCGCTCGGACTGGAAGAAGGCTATTGTGACCCTGGAACCGGAACAGAAGATCGAATTTTTTGAAGGCATGTAGGCCGTTCGGCGGTTGCTGACAAGAGGGAGATTCATCAATGCCATTAAAGAAATATAAACCGACATCACCTGGAAAGCGGTTCCAGACGTCATCCAGTTTCGAGGAAATAACCAAGAAAACGCCGGAGAAGTCCCTGCTTCAACCCTTGAAGAGCAAGGGAGGACGCAACAACGCCGGACGGATCACCGTTCGTCACCGGGGCGGCGGCGTACGGCGGAAATACCGGGTGATTGACTTCAAACGGTCCAAAGACGGCATTCCGGCGACGGTGACGGCGGTGGAATACGATCCCAACCGCTCCGCCCGCCTGGCCCTGCTTCAGTATGCCGACGGGGAGAAGCGCTACATCCTGGCGCCGCTCAAGCTGAAAGTGGGCGACCGGGTGGAGTCCGGTGAAAACGTTGACATCAAGCCGGGGAACTGCCTGCCGCTGAAGAATATCCCTCTGGGCAGCATCATTCATAATATCGAGCTGAAAATCGGCAAGGGCGGCCAGATGGTGCGCGGCGGCGGAACCTATGCCCAGCTGATGGCTAAAGAAGGCAGCCACGTACAGGTGAAGCTGCCTTCCGGCGAGGTGCGCATCGTTCACAATCTCTGCCGGGCCACCCTGGGGCAGCTTGCCAACATCGAGCATGAGAATATCTCCCTGGGCAAGGCCGGACGCAGCCGCTGGCTGGGCCGGCGGCCTTCGGTGCGCGGCGTGGCCATGAACCCGGTTGACCATCCCCACGGCGGCGGTGAAGGCAAATCGTCGGGTGGCCGACATCCGGTCACCCCCTGGGGGGTGCCGACCAAGGGTCGTAAAACCAGAAACAACAAAGCAACTGACAAGCAGATTGTTAAACGACGCAGGTAGCTTGCAAGGAGGAATTCGTGGCGCGTTCAGTTCGTAAAGGTCCGTTTATCGATGATCACCTGTTGGCCAAGGTCAATAAGCTGGTGAACAGCAACAATAAGATGATCAAAACCTGGTCCCGGCGGTCGACGATTATCCCGGAAATGGTTGGTTATACCATCGCGGTTCACAACGGCCGCAAGTTTATCCCGGTGTTTATTACCGAGGAAATGGTGGGTCACAAGCTGGGAGAGTTTGCTCCCACCCGGACCTATTACGGTCACGCGGCGGATCGAAAATCAAAAGTACGGCGCTAGGGGCGCCTGAAGATAGAAGGAGAATAGCCCATGCAGGTTCGAGCACGACTTCGGCATTACCGGGTGGCGCCCCGCAAGGCCCGTCTGGTGACCGATATGATCAAGGGAATGGATATTGCCAAGGCGATTGATACCCTGCGTTTTGCCAGGAAGAAATCTGCCCCGGTTATTATGAAGCTGCTCCAGTCGGCGGTGGCCAATGCCGACCAGCAGGGCAATATCGACGTGGACGCCCTGTATGTCCGTGAAGCGTATGTTGATGAAGGTCCGACCCTGCGCCGCTTCCGGCCCCGGGCCATGGGACGGGCAACCAGAATTCGCAAGCGCAGCAGCCACATCACCGTGGTCCTGGATGATGAGCGCTAGGCCGGACCGGTTGGAATCGTTGTGGTGCTGATACCACATGAAAAAGGGAAATTTGTAAAACCTGTATATAAGGAGTGGCGATTTGGGACAGAAAGTTAACCCCATCGGCTTTCGCCTGGGCATTGTCAAGACCTGGAGCTCGCGCTGGTACGCCGATAAGGAATTCAAACAGTTTCTCCATGAAGATCTGCGGCTGAAGAAGTATCTGAAAAAGAAGATGTATCATGCCGGTATCTCCAAGATCGAGATTGAGCGGGCGGCCAAGCGCATCCGGATTAATATCTACGCCGCCCGGCCGGGGATCATTATCGGCAAGAAAGGCGCGGAGATCGAGACCCTGAAAAAGGATCTCCAGAAGTTTACCACCGGTGAGCTGTTCATCAATATCAATGAAGTGAAAAGGCCGGAGACCGATGCCCAGCTGATTGCCGAGAACGTTGCCCTGCAGCTGGTGCGGCGGGTGGCTTTCAGGCGGGCCATCAAGCGCAGCGTCGGCATGGCGATGAAGCTTGGGGTCAAGGGCGTCAAAGTGGCCGTGTCCGGCCGCCTGGGCGGGGCGGAGATTGCCCGTTCGGAGTGGTACCGGGATGGACGCGTGCCCCTGCATACCCTGCGGGCCGATATCGACTATGGCTTTGCCGAGGCGAAAACCACCTATGGCATCATCGGGGTCAAGGTCTGGGTGTTCAAGGGAGAAATCGTGGCCCAGAAGGATGAGTTGACGGCCGGGCTGTAGTTGTCAGCCGTTAGCAATTAGCTTTTAGCTGTTAGCTTTATGAAACGGGAAGGTAGGATTTTGCCATGTTAATGCCTAAGAAGGTAAAATATAGAAAACAGCAGAAAGGAAGAATCAAGGGACTGGCCCATCGCGGTTCCAAGCTTTCTTTCGGAGACTACGGCCTCCAGGCCCTGGAAGCCGGGCGGATTACCAATCGCCAGATAGAGGCGGCCCGTATCGCCATCAACCGTTACATCAAGCGTGGTGGCAAGGTGTGGATCCGCATTTTTCCCGACAAGCCGTTGACCAAGAAGCCGGCTGAAGTGCGGATGGGCAAGGGGAAGGGCTCCCCGGAAGAATGGGTGGCGCTGGTGAAGCCCGGGAGAATCCTCTATGAAATGGAGGGCGTCGACGACGAAAGGGCGATGGAGGCTCTGCGGCTGGCGGCGCACAAGCTGCCGATCAGGACTAAAGCGGTGAAGCGGGAGACGGGGATATGAAAGCTAAAGACGTTCGTTTGTTGTCGCCGGATGAAATGCGGCAGAAAGTGGAAGCCATATCCGAGGAACTGTTTAATCTTCGTTTTCAGAAGGCCAGCGGCCAGTTGCAGGATACGGCCCGGCTGAAAAACCTTAAACGTGATCGGGCCCGGATTAAAACTATTCTCCGAGAACAGGAAATGCAGGGATAAGGCAGGTAGAAGATGCAGGAGACCAAAAGACGGATTAAACGGACGATGACCGGCGTGGTGGTCAGCGACAAGATGGACAAGACCGCGGTGGTGAAGGTTTCGACCAAAGTCAAACATCCGACCTATAAGAAATTCGTACAGAAAAGTAAGAAGTATAAAGCCCATGATGCCGGGAACGAGTGTTCCGTGGGGGATCGGGTGCAGATAACGGAATGTCGGCCGCTCAGCAAGGACAAGTGCTGGCGGGTCAGTAAGATTGTGGAAAAAGCAATTGGCTAACGGCTGATTTCTGCTCTCCAGTTGATGCAGCTGGGAAAGGGGAAGTGAGATGATTCAGGTTGAAACGGTTCTGGACGCAGCCGATAATTCCGGGGCCAAGAAAATACAGTGCATCAAGGTGCTGGGCGGCTCGCGCAAGCGGTACGCCGGCATTGGTGACATTATCAAGGTAACGGTGAAAGAGGCGATGCCCAATTCAAAAGTGAAGAAGGGCGACGTCATGCAGGCGGTGGTGGTGCGGACCGCCAAGGAAATACGCCGGCCCAATGGCAGCTACATTAAATTTGACTGCAATTCGGCGGTGTTGATTAACAACCAGAATGAGCCGATCGGCACCCGCATCTTTGGTCCCGTGGCTCGTGAACTGCGGGCGAAGCGTTACATGAAAATTATTTCATTGGCCCCTGAGGTTTTATAAGGCTGCCGGATCTGGAGAATTTGACGATGGCGAAAGCACGAGTGAAAAAAGGCGATAAGGTGATGGTAATCGCCGGTAAAGATAAAGATAAAAGCGGCAAGATCAAGAAGGTTGATTTTGAGAAGCAGCGGGTGATTGTGGAAAAGCTCAATATGATTAAGCGCCACACGAAGCCCGGCATGGGTACCCAGGGCGGCATCCTGGAGAAGGAAGCCTCGATCCATTTATCCAATGTGATGCCGATTTGCGCCAAGTGTGACAAACCGGTGCGGGTTGGCTACAAGGTTTTGGCTGACAAAACCAAGGTGAGGTACTGCAAACGCTGTGATGAGCTGCTGGACAAGTAGCTGGAGGGCGCGGAGGCGTATTGATAAATGAGTATTTTGAAAGATAAATATATGAACGAGGTTGTTCCAGCCTTGACCAAGCAGTTCAATTATTCCAACCGCATGCAGGTGCCGCGGCTGGAAAAGGTGGTGGTGAATATGGGGCTGGGCGATGCGGTGCAGAACATCAAGATCCTTGATTCCGCCGTTGAAGAGCTGACCGCCATTACCGGGCAGAAGGTGGTGGTGACCAAGGCCCGGAAATCCATAGCTTCCTTCAAGCTGCGCGAGGGGATGCCGATCGGCTGCATGGTTACCCTGCGGCAGGAGCGCATGTATGAGTTCCTCGAACGGTTGATTTCGGTGGTGCTGCCCCGGATTCGCGACTTCAAGGGCATTTCCGGCAAGGCCTTCGATGGCCGGGGAAACTACACCCTGGGGCTTCGGGACCAGATGATCTTCCCCGAAATCGATCTGGAAAAGGTTGACGTTTCCAAGGGCATGAACGTGGTGGTGGTGAATACCGCCAAGACCGATGAAGAAGGGAAGGCCCTGCTGTCCCTGCTCGGTTTTCCTTTCCGCAAATAGAGCTTATCCGTAAACTGCCGTTTCCGGACGAGCGGACAGCTGTCAGCTTTTAGCTCTCGGCTGAACAATGTATATTTTTGGAGTTTTACTGACAGCTAACAGCTAATGGCTAACAGCTAACAGCTTAAAATGTATCGAGACAACGTTCATTGCCGGGTGACCCTATCCGGGTGAACACGAAAGAGATCATGGGCAAGGAGAGTTAGATGGCAAAGAAGTCGATGATAACCAAAGCGGCGCGACCGAAGAAATTTGGGGTCAGGGAATACAATCGCTGTCCCTTGTGCGGCAGGCCTCGTGGCTATCTCCGCAAGTTTGACATGTGTCGCATCTGTTTTCGCGTCTTGGCGTCCAATGGGGAGATCCCCGGGGTTATCAAATCGAGTTGGTAAAAGGAGCTTAGGGTTTTATGTCGCTTAATGATCTGATTGCCGACATGCTTACGAGAATACGTAACGCGCAGATGGCAAAACATGAAAAAGTCGATGTCGTCCTGTCGAAAACCAATCAGAGTATCACCGATATTCTGAAGGAAGAGGGCTACATCAAAAATTACAAGGTCATTAAAGATGATGCCGCTCACGGTATATTGCGGCTGTATCTGAAATACGATGATCAGGGCAAGCCGGTGATTTCGGGCCTGAAAAGGGAAAGCAAGCCCGGTTTGCGCAAATATGTTGGGGCTGATGCTATTCCCGTTGTTCTTAACGGACTTGGAATCACTATCCTGTCAACATCCAAGGGGGTTATCACCGGTGAAGAAGCCAAGCGGCTGAACGTCGGTGGGGAATACCTCTGCTCTATCTGGTAAGGAGAAATTGCCATGTCCCGTATTGGGAAAAAACCAATCCCGTTGGCCAAGGGTGTGGAAGCCCGGATCAAGGACGGGGTTGTTACAGTCAAGGGTCCAAAAGGGGAGTTGAGCCAGACCGTGGTTGACGACCGGGTTTCGGTGGTGGTTGAGGACGGCAGCATCCAGGTGCTGCGCCAGAGCGATGACCGGCGTTCCCGTTCGTTCCATGGTTTGATGCGGTCGCTGATTGCCAATATGGTCACCGGAGTCAGCGAGGGTTTCAGCAAGTCGCTGGAAGTCAATGGGGTTGGCTATCGGGCCGAGGTAAGCGGCAAAAGCCTGAACATGAGTCTGGGTTTTGCCCATCAGGTGAACTGTCCGATCCCCGAGGGAATTGCCGTTAACGTAGATAAAAATATTATTACCGTGCAGGGCATCGACAAGCAGCTGGTGGGATCCGTGGCTGCCAAGATAAGGAGTTATCGCCCGGTTGAGCCCTATAAAGGCAAAGGTATCAAGTACGTCGGCGAATACGTTTTGCGAAAAGCCGGTAAAGCCGGGAAATAGATGGTTTTGAGGTGCTAAGGTGAAAGTTGTCAAGAAGAGAAGCCAGGTGCGGGCGAAGAAGAAGCTGAAAATCAGGAGCCGGGTTACCGGGTCCAGCGAACGGCCGCGGTTGAGTGTCTACCGGACGGCCAGGCATATCTATGTTCAGGCCATTGATGACCAGGGTGGGGTTACCCTGGCCTGTGCCGGCAGCAACGACCGGGATTTCAGTGAAACCTACGGCGGCAATATTGAGGCGGCCAAGAAGGTTGGGGCCATGCTGGCCGCCCGGCTGCTGGACAAGGGGATAAAGGAAGCGGTGTTTGACCGCAATGGCTTCCTTTATCACGGTCGGGTCAAGGCCCTGGCGGATGCCGCCCGGGAAGCAGGACTGAAAATTTAACTTGCAACAGGAACAATGACGTTGTTAACAACCCCGGATGACAGGTGCCGGGATTAGAGGAGGTAGATTGTTGGACGCTGCTAAAGTCGGAGAAATGGAACTGATAGATCGGGTGGTCAAGATAAACCGGGTTGCCAAGGTTGTCAAAGGCGGCCGTCGCTTCAGTTTCAGTGCGCTGGTGGTGGTAGGTGATGGCAATGGCCGGGTTGGCTATGGACTGGGCAAGGCGAACGAGGTTCCCGAGGCGGTGCGCAAGGGGGCGGAAAAGGCCAGAAGGAATATGGTTGAAGTTGCGCTGCTGGGTCCGACCATTCCCTTTCAGGTAACGGGCACCTATGGTGCCGGCAAGGTCCTGCTGCGTCCCGCGTCGCCAGGTACCGGCGTGATCGCCGGCGGCGCCGTCCGGGCCGTGCTTGAATCGGCGGGCATTAAGGATATCCTGACCAAGTGCATTGGTTCCAACAACCCTCATAATGCCGTCCGGGCCACGGTTGCCGGCCTGATGCAGTTGAAGAGCGCCAGCGAGGTGTCCCGCAACCGGAATAAGCCGGTTACGGTTGCTTCTCTGGGTTAACCGGAAAAATGACGTATTGATAACAGGGAAGTAACAAGAATGCTTAAAATAACGTTGAAGAAAAGTACGGTTGGACGGTTGAAGAAACATATCGCCACGGTTCAAGCCCTGGGCCTGCACCGCATCAGCCAGTCGGTGGTTCACCGTGACACCCCCCAGATCCAGGGAATGATCGCGAGGGTGGCCTACATGGTGGATGTTGAACAGGTTCCGGACGAGGAATAGTGGGATAAACGGGCAGGAAAAGCCAGCTGATAGTGTTTTTGCGAGGAAATCATGGTTGATTTAGCGAAATTGGAAAAGAACAGCGGCAGCCAGAAGGAACGGCGGCGCATCGGTCGGGGCGTGGGCTCCGGCTACCATAAAACCGGCGGCCGGGGACATAAGGGTCAGAAGTCCCGTTCGGGCGGCACCATTCCCGTCTGGTTCGAGGGCGGGCAGATGCCGCTGCAGCGGCGTTTGCCGAAGCGGGGCTTCAAGAATATTTTCCGGGTTGAGTACGAGGTTGTCAACATTCATCAGCTGAACCGTTTTGCCGAAGGTGAAACGGTTGACGTTGAAGCCCTGCGGGCCAGTGGCCTGGTGCGGGACAAGAATGCCCCGGTGAAAATTCTCGGCAATGGCCTGCTGTCCAGGAAAATAACCATTAAAGCCCACAAGTTCAGTGCCACCGCCCGGGAGAAGATCATTCAGGCCGGCGGTCAAGTGGAGGAGATAGCTCTTGCTTAAAGGCATTGAAAATATCGGCAGCATTCCTGAGCTGCAGCGCAAAATCGGCTGGACCCTGTTTTTGCTGTTTATCTACCGCATCGGCATTCACGTGCCGACTCCCGGCATCGACGGGCAGGCCCTGGCTTCGTTTTTCAACCAGGCCAAGGGAACCCTGCTGGGCATGTTTGACATGTTCGCCGGCGGCGGGCTGCGCCGACTGTCGGTTTTTTCTCTGGGGATCATGCCCTACATCAGTGCTTCCATTATCCTGGAACTGCTGGCCATGGTGGTCCCGACCCTGGAACGGCTGAAAAAAGAGGGTGAGGCCGGACATCGCAAGATTGTAACCTATACCCGCTACGGCACGATCCTGCTGAGCGTGGTGCAGAGCTTTGGCATTGCCGTGGGTCTGGAAAGCATGCAGGGGCCAGCCGGCGAGATGGTGGTCATGTTTCCCGGTTGGGGATTCCGCCTGCTGACCGTGATTACCCTGACCAGCGGCACCGCCTTTATCATGTGGATTGGTGAACAGATTACCGAGCGGGGAATCGGCAACGGCATTTCGCTGATCATTTTTGCCGGGATCGTAGCCCGGATGCCGGCGGCGATCATCAATTCCATCAGGCTGCTGAAAACCGGTGAAATGAGCCTTTTTGTCATGTTGGCCCTGATGGTGATGATGGCCGTGGTGCTGGCGGTGATCGTTTTTGTCGAGACCGGCCACCGGCGCATACCGATCCAGTACGCCAAGCGAGTGGTGGGGCGGAAGATGTACGGGGGCCAGAGCACCCATTTGCCGATCAAGGTGAACACCGCCGGGGTGATTCCGCCGATTTTCGCTTCTTCGATCATCATGTTTCCGGCGACGATTGCCAACTTTATCGATCTGCCGATCATGAAAAAGATATCGGCGCTTTTCGTGCCGTCGAGCATAACCTATAACCTTTTTTATGTTGCCCTCATTTTTATCTTCTGCTACTTCTATACGGCTGTGACCTTCAAGCCCGACGACGTGGCGGACAACCTGAAGAAGTACGGCGGCTACGTTCCCGGCATCAGGCCGGGCAAGAAGACGGCGGAGTACATCGACCGCGTCCTGACCCGGTTGACGTTCTGGGGGGCGGTGTACGTCAGCATCGTCTGTGTGCTGCCGATGATTTTTATCAGCAAGTTTAACGTTCCCTTTTACTTTGGCGGCACCGCCCTGTTGATTGTGGTTGGCGTCGGCATTGATACTATCCAGCAGATTCAGTCGCACCTGATTGTGCGCAACTATGATGGTTTGATGAAGAAAGGAGCCCGGGGCGGTCGGCATTAAAACCTTCAGCAACGGTGCCGCTGTCGCTTCGGTTGATGAATGAGTAGTTCTTTTTTGCCACAAAGGAGGGAAACATGAATTTGATCCTGTTGGGGCCGCCGGGGGCCGGTAAAGGCACCCAGGCCAAGAAAATGGTTGAAAAGCTGGGCATTCCCCAGATTTCCACCGGAGACATCCTGCGGGCGGCGGTGAAGGAAGGGACGGCCATGGGGATTGAGGCCAAGAAATACATGGATGCCGGCAAGCTGGTTCCCGATGAAGTGGTTATCGGCATCATCAGGGACCGGATCAAGGAAGCTGACTGTGCCAAGGGCTTCATCCTGGACGGCTTTCCCCGGACCGTGGCCCAGGCCGAGGCCCTGGACGAGATGCTGAAGGGCATGGGACAGGACATCGACCATGTGATCAGCATTGAGGTGCCCGACAGCGCTCTGCTTGAACGTTTGACCGGCCGGCGCATGTGTTCCTGCGGGGCCAGTTACCATATCATGTTCAATAAACCGAAGCAGGAAGGCATCTGTGACCTTTGCGGCGGCAAGCTTTATCACCGCGACGACGACAAGGAAGAAGCGATTACGGAGCGCCTGGTCAACTACCATCGGCAGACGGCGCCGCTGATTGACTTTTATACCAAGAAGGGCAAGGTTCGTCCCATTCCCGGTACGGGCAGTGTTGATGACATCTTTGCCGCGATTATGGATGCAGTTGAGGGATGATAACCCTGCGCTCAAAGCGGGAAATTGAAAAAATCCGGGCGGCGAACCAGATAGTAGCGGAGGTGTTGCAGCATCTGAAAGAAGTAGTAAAGCCTGGTTTGTCCACCTTTGAGCTGGATCAAATTACCGAGAAACTGATTAAAAAGCGGGGTGGAACCCCGGCTTTTAAGGGCTATGCCGGTTTTCCGGCCAGCCTCTGCGCGTCCATTAACGAGGTTATCGTTCACGGTATTCCCCGCAAAGACGTCATCCTGGCTGAAGGCGATATTATCAGTCTTGACGTGGGGGTGAAGCTGGACGGCTACTTTGGCGACGCCGCCTTGACGGTGCCGGTGGGCAAGGTGAGCTACGAGGCGGAGCACCTGATGCAGGTCACCAGGGAATCGCTCGAAGAAGGGATCCGGGCGGCATGGCCCGACGAGCATCTGTTTACGCTCTCAAATAAAATTCAGCGCCATGTGGAGTCGAACGGCTACGCGGTGGTTCGCGACTTCGTCGGTCATGGCATCGGCACCCAGCTGCACGAGGCCCCGCAAGTGCCCAATTACGGCATTGCCGGGACCGGGATGCGGTTGAAGGCGGGGATGGTGATTGCCATTGAGCCGATGGTAAACGTCGGGACGTACGAGGTTGATGTTTTGGCTGACGGCTGGACGGCGGTGACCAAGGACCGGAAGCTGTCGGCCCATTTTGAACATACCATCGCGATAACGGACCATGGTCCGGACATCCTGAGTTTGTGAGTCATATCGTCGCTGATGGAGGGAGACAGCCGTCAATACAGTAGGAAGACTGATTAAACGTTAGGCAGCAAGGATAGGCATGGCCAATAAAGAAGATGTGATAGAGGTTCAGGGGAAGGTTCTGGAAACATTGCCCAACGCGATGTTTCGGGTGGAGCTTGAAAACGGCCACCGGGTACTGGCTCATATCTCCGGGAAAATGAGGATGCATTTTATTAAAATTCTTCCCGGCGACACGGTAACCATGGAGCTGTCTCCGTATGACCTGACCAGGGGAAGAATTACCTATCGGGCGAAGTAGCGTCTGTGGACGGTGCCGGCTGAATCGATGGTTGAGCAGTTGGCAGTCGGTATGGAGGCTTGAAAAATTCGGGTGCTGCGTGTTCGTAAAGTAGCCGGAGCAGGCGAGTGGCAGTTTGTCGTGGAAAAGTGATGTAATTGAACCAGCAGCTAACCGCTGATGGCTAATCGCTCAATGCGGGTGATAGATGGCGAGAGGAACAGATTATGAAAGTCCGGGCATCAGTAAAAAAAATGTGTGACAAATGTAAAATAATTAAGCGGCGTGGTGTCGTTCGGGTTCTGTGCGTCAATCCGAAACATAAACAGCGCCAGGGTTAAACCCGATATGAGGAGGAATGGCAATTGGCTAGAATTGCAGGGGTAGTATTACCGAACAAACGGATTGTTATCGCCCTTACCTATATTTACGGGATCGGCAAAAGCAAAGCCAAGAAGATTCTTGAAGAGGCGCAGATCAGCGAGGATGTCCGTGCCGATCAGCTTCAGGACGATGAATTGGCCCGAATTCGTGAAGTTATTGACAAGGATAACTATATAGAAGGTGACTTGCGCCGCGAGGTCAGCGCGAACATCAAGAGGTTGATGGATATTGGCTGCTACCGCGGCTTGAGACACCGCCGTTCACTGCCGGTTCGAGGGCAGCGGACGAAAACCAATGCCAGAACCAGGAAGGGACCCGGGAGAAACCCGGTGGCCCGCAAGCGTAAATAAGCCTTTTGACACGATAGCAGTGTTTTAAAAACGAGAGGAACTAGGAAACAGGCTGGCGGCAGGAAGTGGATGAGCAGCTGCCAGGTCTTGGAGGGAAAATGGCCAAACCCAGAGGAAAGACTACGAAAGCAAAAGTAAAGAAGAATATTCCGGTGGGGGTTGCCTGCATTCAGGCGACGTTCAACAATACCCAGGTTACCTTTACTGATCTGAATGGCAACGTCATCGCCTGGGCAACCGCCGGGGTTGTCGGTTTTAAAGGGTCGCGGAAAAGCACGCCGTTTGCCGCCCGGCAGACCGCCGAGGAAGCGGCGCGGCGGGCCATGGAACACGGCATGCGTACCGTCGAGGTATTGGTCAAGGGACCCGGAGCCGGCCGCGAATCAGCCATCAGGGCGATTCAGGCTGCCGGCATGACCATCAACGTTATCAAAGATATAACCCCTATTCCGCATAACGGGTGTCGGCCACCCAAACGGAGAAGGGTCTAAAGGAGGCTGTTTTGGCAAGGTACAAGGATTCTGTTTGCCGACTTTGTCGTCGCGAGGGAATGAAGCTCTTTTTAAAAGGTGATCGGTGCTATACCGATAAATGCGCCGTGGACCGGCGGGCTTACGCTCCCGGGCAGCATGGCCAGCGGCGCTCCAAGTTTTCCGAGTATGGCGTCCAGCTGCGGGAAAAGCAGAAGGTGCGCCGGATTTACGGCCTGTTGGAAAAGCAGTTTCGCAGCTACTTTCAGCGGGCTGACCGGCAGAAGGGGGTTACCGGCGAAAACCTGTTGATCCTGGTGGAAAGACGCCTCGACAACATCGTTTACCGGTTGGGTTTCACCAATACCAGGAATGAAGCCCGGCAGCTTGTCCGGCATGGTCATTTTATGGTGAACGGGGTTAAGGTCAACATCCCCTCGTACCAGGTGAAGCCCGGAGATGTGATTGAGCTGCGTGAAAAAAGTCGAAAGATAGCCCGGATCGTCGAGGCGCTCGATGCCGCCGGACGGCGGGGTTTGCCGGCATTCCTTGATTTGGACAAGGAAAACTTCAAGGGAACGGTGACTTCCCTGCCCAAACGCGAAGATATTGCCCAGACAATCAATGAACAGCTGATTGTAGAATTTTATTCTCGTTAAGGGATACTATGGATATAGCAATGAAATACAAAAACTGGCGTGACCTGATTACCCCTAAAGGCCTGCAGGTTGATCAGGAAACCCTGACCTCCGAGTATGGCAAGTTCACCGTTGAACCTCTGGAGATAGGCTACGGGGTGACCTTGGGGAATGCCTTGCGGCGGGTGCTGCTTTCCTCCCTGCAGGGCGCGGCGATAACCTCTCTGCACATCGACGGCGTCCAGCATGAGTTTTCCACCATTCCCGGTGTGGTTGAAGATGTTACCCGTATCGTCTTGAACATGAAGGGTGTGCGCTTGAAGATGCATGTTGACAAGCCCAAGACCCTGTCCCTGGACGTGCGTGGCAAGGATAAACAGGAGGTTACCGCCGGGGATATTATTACTGACAGCAATGTGGAGATACTGAATCCCGACCATCATCTGGCCACGCTCAATGAAGACGCGGTCCTGAAAATGACCTTGACGGCCGAGACCGGGAAGGGCTACGTTCCGGCCGGGCAGGCCGAGGAAAACCGGAAATATCCCCTGGGAACCATTGTGATTGACGGGGTCTTCTCGCCGATAAAAAAGATGACCTACGTGGTTTCCAACGCCAGGGTGGGGCAGCAGACGGACTATGACAAGTTGACCATCCAGATCTGGACCGACGGCAGCGTCAAACCGGACGACGCTTTGGCGTATGGGGCCAAGATTCTCAAGGAGCAGCTCAGTGTTTTCATCAATTTTGATGAAGGGGAAGAGCCTCCAGTGGAGGCGCCCGCTGAGCCTGAGCCGCAGAAACCGCCGATTAATGAAAATCTGTATCGCAGCGTCGATGAGTTGGAACTGTCGGTGCGTTCGGCCAACTGCCTGAAAAACGCCAACATCAGGCTGATCGGCGAGCTGGTTCAGAAAACCGAGGCCGAAATGTTGACCACCAAAAATTTTGGCCGTAAATCTTTGAATGAAATCAAGGATATTCTCAGCCGAATGGGGTTGCAGCTGGGGGTTAAGGTGCCGGACTTTGATCCTGAAAATGCTGAAATGATCAAAAAGGTCATGATTGACGATTACGAAGAATAGGAATGGAAGCTGTTTTGCCGCTGTTTTGTTGTCCGGCGGTTTTGTCAGTGGATAAAGGGAGAAAAAGGGAATGCGACATCGAGTTGTAGGCAGGAGACTGGGGTATGGCCCCAGCCATCAGAAAGCGATGATGCGGTCACTGGCCGGGTCCTTGATCAAATATGAAACCATTGAAACCACCGTGCCCCGGGCCAAGGAGCTGCGTCGGCTGTCTGATCGGCTGGTGACCCTGGGGAAGAAAAACACCCTGCATGCCCGCCGGCAGGCTTTCAAGCTGTTGAATGATCACGGGCTGGTGAAGAAGTTGTTTGACGAAATCGCCCCCCGTTTCCAGGAGCGTCCCGGCGGCTACACCCGGGTGATCAAGTCGAGGTACCGTGCCGGGGACAATGCTCCCATGTCGGTAGTAACCTACAGCTCCCGCGAACTGCAGAAGAAGGAAAAGCCGGTAGTGGAGGAAGCCTCATCCATTTCGGAAGAAATCAAGCAGGGGGTGGAAGCTGAGCTGGCCGCCGAGAAAGAAGTGGAAGCAGCGGAAGCGGCGGTTGAGGAAGACGCAAAAGAAGTGGAAGCCGCGGCTGAAGCGGAGGCTGAAAGCAAAGAATAAGCGGAAAAATAATAAAATAATAAAATAGGGGACAGACCCCGATTTTTTTCAAAAAAATCGGGGTCTGTCCCCTATTTTATTCAGGGTGGGGATTTCGGAAGAGAGCAGAGGATGATTGACGAAGGTGCGCAGGTCATTAAGGGCCCGAGGGATGTAGGTGCGAAAATGCAGCCGCTGCTTCTGGCTGGATAAAAAGCCGAACGCCCCCAGGACCTGCAGGCAGCGGATGAGGGAGAAAATGGCAGTGAAGCGGTCAAACTCCTTTCGAGAGGGCAGGGACAGGGGGACAAGCGCCCGGTCGTAATAATAGTCGAACAATTTCTGTCGCAGGTGATGGGGCAGGTTGGTGTACGGATCGTTGATCAGGGATGCCAGGTCGTAGTAAAGGGGGCCGAGCCTGGCGCCCTGGAAGTCAATCAGACGGAGCCGTCCATCCTTGATCATCAGGTTTTTGGACTGGTAGTCACGGTAAAGGAAGGTGCGGCTGGGGGTGGCCAGGGCCAGTTCCGCCAGGCGGTTGAATTCCCGGGAAAGCTGCTGCCGCTCTTCGTTCGACAATCTGACTCCTCCCAGGGGGAGAGCGAAAGATCGCAGAAAATATTCCAGTTCCCGGGAGATGATCAGTTCCCGGTCGTAAACGCCGCCGTCGTAGCACCAGTCGGGGTTGAAGCCTGTTCCGGCCTTTTGCTGGATGAGGATTAAGAGTTCCAGGGCCTGCTGATAATAGGAAAAAACTTCCCGGCTCCAGCCGCTGCTGTACACCAGATCATAAAGGGTGCAGTTTCCCAGGTCTTCCAGGAGGTAATAACGGCAGTCAAGGCTGCTTGCCAAAACCTCGGGAACCGGAAATCCCAGCCCGGCGAGGTGTTGGGCCAGGTACATGAAAGAATGATTTTCCGTAATTGCCGGTCTCCGCTGTGGCCGGCAATTTTTATTGTTCTGGCCGTGAACGGCGTTTACCGCGATCAGAGACGTGCCGCCGTCATCCGGCTGCACCCGGTAGTAGACGCGGTCGGAGCCGTCGCCGTGCAGCTGACCGACGGAAAAAGATGAAGGGGAAGCTTGTGCCCGGTGGCGGAGATATTCCTCCAGCAGTTCCGTCAGCGGCGCGGGCAGCTCAGTCTGAGAGGTAGATGCGTTCATAAACCGCTTCGATGGCCGGCAGCAGGTCGCCGTTTTTCATGCGCAGGTATAAAAAGGCGCTCAGGGCCATGGCGCCGGCGCCGACGCCTTCCTTGACAAAGCCCTGTTCGTACAGCTGGAGGTTTTTATGCCTGGAAGCGGCGAAGTTCAGCCGGGCGGAGTACATGGGAATCGGGAGCGGCAGCTGCCGGGCCAGGTCCCTGATATCCGCGTGTTCATCCTCGGAAACCCAGGCGGTGGTGGCAATGCCCAGGTGGTCCAGGCGGGCATGGTTGACGGCGGCCAGGCAGCGGTCGCCGTGGATGTCCGGAAGGTTATCGACAGCTTTTTGCTCCAGCAGCCGGCTGATGAAAACGGCAACCGCCAGCATCTGGGTGCCTCCCCCAAGGATGACCGGAACATGGCGGCTGGCGGCCAGTGCCATTCCCGCCTGGACTGCCTGCATGGGATCTCCCATCATCGCAACCCCGTCCAGGGGGGCGGCGGCCAGACCGCCGCGAACCAGCCTTTTTTCGGTCATTGCCCTGGTGATCACTTTCTCCTTCAATGACGGATTGTTTCCCGGCATGCTGCCGCTGATTTTGCCAAAAGCGGCTATGCCCAGCACTTCCATCAGGGACAGGGCGGTGGTGGTGCCGCCGGGAACGCTTTCTCCCATAATCAGGGTTTTCCCCAGTTTGCCGAGGTTTTCCCCGATCATTACTCCCTGGGCCAGCAGTTCGCCGGCGTTTTCCACCGGCAGCGGCGTGAGGATGGATTTCCCCGGCTGCCGCCCGGCGATTAGCATCGGCACCTGCGGTTTGACCTCATTGCCGGCATCAACGATGACCATCGGGCAGTCCAGCGCTTCTCTGGTCGCCATGGTAATGATGACCGGCGAGGGCGGCCCCTTGGGGTTTTCCGGAACCTTTTCCAGACAGCGGGCCTTGCCGTAGTAGAGGGCTTCCGCGTCGGCCGCGGCGGTGTAGCGGATTACCTCGGCGTTGGCGCCGGCGGCGGAAATCCCGGGAATGGCCGCCGTTTCGGTAGTAGCAATGGTGCAGATAAACAGGGGCGGCTGTTGAACGCAGCAGCGAAGGAACCTGTCGGCGTTTTTACGGTCTTCGGTAATGGTGATGATATCGGAAAACGGCATGAGATACTCTTTAGTTGTGGTCCTGGGTGATGATAATGGCTTCAAAGCCTTTGCTTTTGAACCGCCGGGCCAGCTCTTCCGCCTGCCGGCGATTGACAAACCATCCCGCCCTTACCTGGTAGCAGGTCCGGCCGCCGCAGGTGGTGGTTTCCATGAACACATCCTGGGTTAAGACCTGCAGTTTTTCGTACAACTGCCGGGCATTCTCCCGCCGGGCAAAAGATCCGGCCTGGACGCCGTAATAGCTGCTTGAAGGGGCCGGTGATTCTTTTCCCTTGGTCATTGACGGTGGTGGAGAAAGAAGGGTGATGCGCACCAGGGCGGTTCCCTGGTCGACCATGTCCAGGGCTTTGGCCGCCGCGTAGGACAGGTCAATGATCCGCCCGCGGACAAACGGTCCCCGGTCGTTGATCAGCACATCCACCTGGCGGCGGTTTTCCAGGTTGGTGACCCTGACCCGGCTGCCCAGCGGCAGTTCCTTGTGGGCGGCAGTCAGCTTGTTCATGTCGTAAATGTCGCCGTTGGAGGTTCTTTTTCCATGAAAATCCCTGCCGTACCACGAGGCGATGCCTTCCTGGCTTTTAATCAGCCGGGGGTGTTCAGGCAGTGAATAGTCGAAATGGGAGGACTGCCGGTGCATGCAGCCCAGACACAAGGCGCAGAGCAGGAGCAGCGTGCCATGGAAGATGATTTTTTTCATGGGAGACATGGGCTGTTCACCATGTTTACCTGGATGAATTCATCGTAGTAGTCAAGGTGGTTGACGCAGCAGAAGTCCTGCTTCAGACGGAAAAAATTGGTGGCCGGCACCTGCAGCGCCCGGCAGAGAATCAGCATGTTGATGCCGCCGTGGGCGACAATGACCAGGTGTTCGCCCCGGTGGGTTTGTAAAAGTTCGTCCAGCTGGGTAAAGACCCGGTTTTCCACCTCAGGAATGGTTTCCCCGCCGGGGATTCGGTAGTTGATAAAATCGGCGAATTTTTTCTGGATCTGTTCGGGATACTGCTCCCTGACTTCATCGTAGGTCAGTCCTTCCCAGCAGCCCATCTTGATTTCCCTGAAGGACGGCAGCGGCGTGTGCGGCACCTCTAATTGTTCGGCGATTACTGCTGCCCCGGCCCGGGTACGAATCAGGTCGCTTGAATAGACGTGGGTGATCGGATAGCTCTTCATTTGTTGGGCGATGGCGCGCATGTCTTCCAGGGATTTCCTGGTTACATCGACATCAATGTGCCCGTTGTAGCGGAAGCTGCCGTCGAGGGTGTTGACGGTTTGCCCGTGGCGCAGGAGAAAAATGGTAGTAGGTGATTTTTCAACCATAAGAATATTGTAGCACAAGTTTTGGATTGGAAGGAATCTTTAATTGAACCAGGCAACCCAGCCCAGCAGGGCCAGGGCCTCGCAGGTTTCACAGCAGAATCCAAGCAGGTCGCCGGTAATGCCGTTGATTCGCCGGGCAGCATACAATTTTATTCCCCAGGTGTAAACGGAAATTATTGCCAGCACCAGGAGGCCTTTGATGCCGGTCAAAAGCATGGTGGCGACAATGGCTGTTACCGTGGCGTAGGTCATTTCTCTTGAGGTAACCTGCTCGGTGATGGCCTCCCCCAGGCCGCCTTCGCGGCGGGCGTAGGTTGACAGGAAGGCCAGGAGGACGATGGCAAAGCGCCCGTAGACCGGCATGAGGATCAGGCAGGACAAAATCTGCCGGTCGGAAATCTGGGCGATGGCCGCATATTTTAACAGGATGAGCAGGATCAGGCCCAGGGCTCCCATGGTGCCGATGGAGCTGTCTTTCATGATGCGGAGGATGTCCTCCGGCCGGCTGCGGGCGCTGAGGAAGCCGTCGGCGGTATCGGCCAGGCCGTCCAGGTGGAAGCCTCCGGTAAGGAGAACCAGAAGGGCAACGACCAGTACGCTGCTGACCGGCCGCGGGAACAGCGGGGAAAGCAGCCAGAAGGCCAGGGAGATGATCAATCCCAGGAGAACGCCCACCAGGGGGAACCAGGCAAGCGATGCCGCCACTTCCTCAGGGGGCAGGGTTTTTCTGAAAGGGATGGGCAGGGTGGTCAAAAAGGTAAGGGCAAAATGAAATGAGGTCAACATGTTTTTTTAGCCTTCAGCCGTCGGCGGTCAGCCGTCAGCTTTTAGCCGTTGGCTATTTGTTCAATGATTACAGGATATTGACTATGGCAAGCTTTTACCTCTTGGGTGTTGGTCCTCTTGAAGGTAAAGCCTTGGTTTCTCAAGGCTAACAGCCAAGGCGGGCTTGGCGCCCGCAACCCAAATCAGGGTGTCAGGATGTTCCGGCATGGCTCTCGCTCATTCTCGCGGCACATCGTGTGCCGCTCCGAGGCGTCCGCCGCGAATCACATCGTGTGATTCGTTCGGCGGCCAAACCCGCTATGAGCCAAGCCCGAACATCCTGAATGTATTTCCGACAATTTCTCAGTACTGTCCGGTTA
>JAOZRP010000484.1 GCA_029940125.1 bacterium | reverse complement strand
GATTTCAACAGTAGAAAATCTGCCTGATGATGTCGGTGAATTGAAGGAAATCATCGTTCAATCCCAGAGGGAAATTGTCTTCCTCAAGGAACAAATTTCTCTTCTGCAAGCCAAAATATTTGGTCGCAGGACGGAAAAGTACGACCTTGAGCAACTCCTTCCCGGGCAGTCGTTTCTCCCTGGATTGGAAAGTGAAGGCCTGGTTGCGGCAACCGAACCGGAAACAATTGTCGTTGAGAAACATACCCGCAAAAAGACCGGTCGCAAGCCTTTGCCGGACAACCTCCCCCGGGAAGAAATCATCCATGATATTCCTGAGGATGAAAAGGTTTGTGCCTGCGGTTGCCAGTTGACCCGTATTGGTGAAGAGGTTTCCGAACAGCTGCACGTCGAACCGGCAAAGTTCAAGGTGATCAGGCACATTCGTCCCAAATACGCCTGCCGGAATTGTGAAGGGGTGGAGTCTGATGAGCAAACAGTCAAAATTGCTCCACCGCCGTTGCAAATCATTCCCAAAAGCATGGCTACCATTTCCCTGCTGGTTTACATTATTGCCGGCAAATTTATCGAATCTTTACCCCTCTACCGGCAGGAAAAACGGTTTCGTCGTCATGGTATCACCCTGACCAGGGCAACCATGTCCAACTGGCTGATTAAAGTAGCGGCATTATGCCAGCCTTTGATTCCGTTGATGCGACAGGAGATTCGCTCAGGACCGTTGATTAATGTTGATGAGTCCAGCTTCCAGGTCATGAAAGAGCCGAACCGCAAGAATACCTCCAAATCATATATCTGGGTATTCCGGGGTGGTCCGTTGGATAAGCCCGTGGTCATATTCCATTATGAACCAAGTCGTTCCGGTCAGGTGGCCCATGATTTTCTGGATGGCTATCATGGGTATGTCCAGACAGACGGTTATCAAGGTTATAATGTTCTGGACGGCAACCAGGATATTATCCAGGTGGGTTGTATGGCCCATGTCCGCCGCAAATTTGATGAAGTGATCAAGGCCAACCGTAAATCCGGTAACCAGAAAAAACTGGCTGCTGAAGAGGCTCTGGGGTATATCCGGCAACTTTACGCCCTGGAAAAGGAAGCTAAAGAATGGACGCCTGATGCACGTTACCTGATGCGACAGGAAAAAGCCAAACCGATCATGGAAGCATTTGGTGACTGGCTGCGGGAGACTTATCCTCAGACACCACCCAAAGGATTACTGGGAAAAGCAATCAAGTATGCATTGAATCAATGGGATCGGTTGAATGTTTACCTGGAAAACGGTATCCTGAGACCGGACAACAACCTGGCTGAAAATGCCATACGTCCCTTCGTTGTAGGTCGGAAGAACTGGCTGTTTGCCGGTTCCCCTGAAGGAGCCCGGGCCAGTGCCTTGTTTTACAGCCTGATAGAAACAGCCAAAATCAACAATCTCAATCCGGAGCAATATCTCAGATTTCTCCTGGAGAAAATCATACATGTCAAAGAACGGGATGAACTCCTGGACTTACTGCCAAACCGGGTCAGTCAGGAAACAATTGATGAATTCCTAGCATCCCCAAACCATATGCCATGAATTTGAAAAGATTAAAAGAGGTGGTTAACTAAGCGCTTACAAATAGATACTGGCGCTCTGCCAAATAACGTGATGCATATTTTCTGAATTTGAAC
>JAOZRP010000483.1 GCA_029940125.1 bacterium | reverse complement strand
TGCATTCATCGGTCTCTCCCTCCGACAGCCCATTACACCTAAGTTGAGCGATTAGATATTATGGTTTGACACTTCCAGTAAAAAAGACCTACCATCCTTGCAAACGTGGGTTAAAAGAACCACTAAAGCAGCTCTTTCAGAGCCAAAACCAAGGAGGTAGGTCATGAGTAACATAAAGTATATTGGCTTGGATGTCCACAAGAATTCCATTGCAATTGCGATTGCGGATAATCAACGTAATGGTGAAGTAAGATATTACGGTCAAATCGAAAATAACATGGATAAACTCAATAATGTTTTTCGGAAGCTGGTTTCAGATGGCTCCGAGCTTAGTTGTGTTTATGAAGCCGGTCCCTGCGGTTATTATCTTTATCGTTATCTGACCGACAATGGCATTGATTGTTTTGTTATTGCTCCTTCTCAAATGCCTCGCAAGAGTGGCGATCGGGTCAAAACCGATCGACGTGATGCCGTTACTTTGGCCAGACTCCATCGAGCGGGAGAACTGACCCCGGTTTATGTTCCTGACCTGGAAGACGAGGCCTTGCGGGATTTGGTTCGCGCTCGTGAAGATGCCCAGAAAGCTTTGCGCAAAAGCAAACAGCAGCTTGGCGCTTTTCTGCTCAGGCATCATATTATATATGGCGGCAAAACCATGTGGAGTTCAGCTCATTTCAACTGGTTGTCGAATATCAGCATGGCCCATCCAGCTCAGCAGGTCACCCTTCAGGAATATATTGACACGGTAGACGGTAATATCAAACGGGTTGACCGGCTTACCACTCAAATCCGTGAATTATCGGAACAGAGCCGTTTATCTCCTTTGATTAAGGCTCTCCAGGCCATGCGTGGTGTTTCCCTGATCGTTGCGGCAACCATTGCGGCTGAGTTGGGAGATCTCCGTCGTTTTGCCAATCCGGCACAAATGATGTCCTACCTGGGTCTTGTTCCATCAGAACATTCATCAGGAGAAAAGACCAGGCGAGGAGGTATTACAAAAACGGGCAATGGTCATGTGCGGAAAGCCCTGATAGAAGCAGCGCAGGCTTACCGGCTGCCAGCTAGAAAGAGTCGGGCTATTCGCAAGCGCCAGGAAAGCCTCGATAAGGAGGTTTGCCGGATTGCCTGGAAAGCCCAGTTACGACTTTGTGGACGTTATTGGCGATTAGCCGCCAAAGGTAAAAAAGTAAATGTCGTCAAAACCGCCATTGCCAGGGAGATTGCTGGTTTTGCCTGGGCCATTGCCCAGGAAGTTACCCTGTAAAACATGATCAACGGCTTTATGCCGCCGATGTACCGCCGCCTCCGACGTGCCTTTTGAAGAGGCCATTCTCGGCGGGGTTACATCGGCTGATTCCCGGAATAAAAAGGAGCAATTACCAAAGAACAAGACAGACTTTCCAGTCGATAACCGGAAGCGCGATCACGGTCAGGAGAACCCTCGCAACGGCTATGTGAATAGGTTGATACCGAAACTCACGACATTAGATTGAGGCAGCTCCGCGACGAAGCCAAATCATGCGGTAACCAACCCGCGTATATCAGAGTGATCCACCGTCGTTACATGATGATCCCGCTTCTGGCTATTGGCTGGAAAATGATCACATAAAACCCCAAAAAGCAAGGGGTGATAGGGTACTTTTTTCTCTTGACAAGTGTCAACCATATCAG
>JAOZRP010000160.1 GCA_029940125.1 bacterium | reverse complement strand
GATAATCCAGTGGCTGCCGGCAGTTCAACGACCGGCCGGCAAACTGTTGTTAATAATATCACATGATCGCAGCTCAATTTCCACTTAATAGCGGTAAAAGGAAGAAATTGTCAACCTGTTTATGGGGTTATTGAAGGCGCAAACAGGGGCTTCAAAGGCTTCCGGCCGGGAATTGTCCACCAAAAAAGGGCGGCACCTTATGCCACCCCTTTTCAGCCGGATTTCAATTTTTTTCAAAATTGCAAAATGGTCGGGATGAGAGGATTTGAACCTCCGACCCCTGCGTCCCGAACGCAGTGCTCTACCGGACTGAGCCACATCCCGAGTGCGAGGTTTCTTATGATATTATTCATTGAAAGTCAAGGGTAAAAAGGAGGTGGGGGCCGTCCAGAAAAATCTTGACTCCGGTTTGCTAGTTTGTGTATGCTCCGAAGTCTTTATATGGTGTCATGCCGGCGGGATCGGAAACCCCGACGTATTTTATCCATCCCAATAATTATAAGGAGTTATCCGTTTTCGGTTCCCTCTGCAGCCTGCAAGTGCTCCCCTGAAATCAGGAATGAACAATTTGCATGATCAGTTTCCCGGATAATTGATGGCTGGGTGGCCATCCCGGGGGCCGGAAATCTTAATGACGAAAAGGAGAAAAAGTTGCCATGAATTATATTGGTTTAAAAGTTTCCGGCAGGTCCCATACCTGCGGCGAACTGCGTACGCAGGACATCGGCAGCCGGGTGGTGCTGGCCGGCTGGGTGCAGAACTGGCGGGACCATGGCGGGGTGGTTTTCGTGGATCTGCGGGACCGCTATGGCTTGACCCAGGTGGTTTTCAATCCCGAAATCTCGCCCCAGTCCCACCAGCTGGCCCATTCGGTCCGCAGCGAGTTCGTCCTGCAGGTGGAGGGCGAGGTGGCCGCCCGGCCGGAGGGAACCGTGAATGAAAACCTTGACACCGGCGAGATAGAGGTTATCGTCGACCAGGTCAAGGTCTTGAGCCAGGCCAAGACGCCGCCGTTCATGGTCGATGATCCCGGGGAAGTTTCCGAGAACCTGCGGCTTCAGTACCGCTACCTTGATTTGCGGCGCCCGGCCATGCAGGAGGCGATGATCTTCCGCCACCGGTTGACCACCCTGGTGCGCTCCTTCCTGGACGAGCGCGGCTTTCTGGACCTGGAAACCCCCATGCTGACTAAAAGCACCCCTGAGGGCGCCCGCGACTACCTGGTTCCCAGCCGCACCAATCCCGGCCGCTTCTTCGCCCTGCCCCAGTCGCCCCAGCTTTTCAAGCAGCTGCTGATGGTTTCCGGGTTTGACCGCTATTTCCAGGTGGTCAAATGCTTTCGGGATGAGGACCTGCGGGCCGACCGGCAGCCGGAATTCACCCAGATCGACATGGAGATGTCTTTCGTGGAGCCGGAGGACATCATTGCCCTGATTGAAGAAATGATGCGGGTGATTTTTAAGCGCCTGCTGGATATCGAGCTGCCCCCGGCCTTCCAGCGCCTGACCTACGAGCAGGCGATGGCCGACTATGGGCTCGACGCTCCCGACCTGCGTTTTGACTTGAAGCTGATCGACCTGGGCCGGGTGTTCGAGGGCACGGCATTCAAGGTTTTCCGGTCGGTGCTGGACGGCGGCGGCATGATCAAGGGCCTCAACCTGAAGGGTGGGGCGTCGCTCTCCCGGAAAGAGGTGGACGACCTGTTGGAAGTGGTGAAGGTCTACGGCGCCAAGGGCCTGGCCTGGATAAAGATCGCCGCCGACGGCTGGCAGTCGCCGATTGTCAAGTTTTTTGCCGACCAGGAGGTTGAAGCCCTGAAGGAGGCCATGGGAGTCGAGGAGGGGGACCTGCTGCTGTTTGTCGCCGATAAGCCGGCTGTGGTTCACGAATCTTTGGGCCGGCTGCGCCTGCACCTGGCCAAGATGATGAACCTCATCGATGAAGAGCAGTTTTCCTTCTGCTGGGTGACCCACTTCCCCCTGCTGCAGTACGACGGCAAGGAAAAAAGGCATGTGGCCATCCACCATCCCTTTACCGCGCCTCTGGACGAGGATATTTCCCTGCTGCAGACCGACCCCGGAGCGGTCCGGTCAAAAGCCTATGACCTGGTGCTGAACGGCATCGAGATCGGCGGCGGCAGCATCAGGATCCACGACGCCGTCCTGCAGGAGCAGATTTTCCAGCTGCTGCAGATTGGTCCGGAAGAAGCCCAGGAGAAGTTCGGCTTTTTGCTGAACGCTCTGGAGTACGGGGCGCCGCCCCACGGCGGCATCGCCTTCGGTCTTGACCGGATGGTCATGCTGCTGCTGCGCCTGCCGTCGATTCGCGACGTCATCGCTTTTCCGAAGACCCAGAAAGCCACCTGCCTGATGACCGGGGCCCCGACGCCAGTCGGCGCCCGGCAGCTGAAGGAGCTGGCCATCAAGCCGGCGTAGTTTGAAAAGAAAGCTGTTAGCATTTAGCTGTCAGCGATTAGCTTTTTAATGGAAATCTCAACTTTCTGACTTGTATTGTCAGAGCTGAATGGGTGGATGTTCGGGCTTGGCTCGCAGCGGGTTTGGCCGCCGGACGAATCACCACGACGGTGATTCGCGGCGGACGCCTCACAAGCCGGCCATGGACGGCCGGCGAGAATGAGCGAGAGCCATGCCGGAACATCTCAGCCGGGAAAAGTTGGGTAAAAATAGTAGGGCAAAGAATCGGAAACGTTGCTTTCCGGATGGAAATACGCTGCAGAACGAATGGAGGATGTTCATGGGACAAACCCTGGTGGAAAAGATTTTATCGGCCCACGCCGGACAGAAGCTGCGGGCGGGAGACATGGCCGTCTGCGAGGTTGACGTCTGCCTGACCCAGGATGGCACCGGGCCCCTGGCCGTGCGGCAGATTGAGAAGCTGGGCATTGAGGGAGTGAAGAATCCGCAGAAAACGGTGCTGTTCATTGACCATGCGGCTCCCAGCCCCCGCAAGGAACTGGCCAACGATCACATGCTGCTGCGGGCTTTTGCCGAAAAAACCGGCAGCCAGCTGTCCGACATCGGCGACGGCGTCTGCCACCAGGTCATCATGGAAAAGTATCTGAATCCGGGCGAGCTTCTGATCGGCGCCGATTCGCACACCTGCACCGGCGGCGCCATCGGGGCCTTTGCCACCGGCATGGGATCCACGGACGTGGCGGTGGGCATGGCGCTGGGAAAAACCTGGCTGCGGGTGCCGGAAACCCTGAAATTTGTGATCAGCGGCAGCCTGGCGCCCGGCGTCTATTCCAAGGATGTCATCCTCCACATCATCGGCATGATCGGGGCTGACGGGGCGACCTACAAGGCCATGGAGTTTGCCGGGGAAACCGTCGAGAAGATGACGGTTCCCGAAAGAATGGTGCTTTCCAACATGGCGGTCGAGGCCGGGGCCAAGTGCGGCCTGATTGCCAGCGACGGGATGACCGAAGCCTTCATGACCGAAATGGGGCGCCGGGAATTTTTCAAATCCCTGCGGGCGGATGACGATGCCGTCTACGAGCGGGTGTATGAACTCGATGCCGCCGCCATTGTCCCCACCGTTTCCTTTCCCCACACGGTTGACAATACCAGGCCCATTGACCACGAAGACTGCCGGGAGGTTTCCATCCAGCAGGTTTTTATCGGCACCTGTACCAACGGCCGGATCGAGGACCTGCGGATTGCCGCCGCCATCCTGAAAGGCCGGAAAATCCACCATGGCACCCGGCTGATCGTCACTCCGGCTTCCCGGCGGGTTTACGGCCAGGCACTGCGGGAAGGCCTGCTGGAAATTTTCAACGATGCCGGGGCTTCGATCAATACGCCCGGCTGTGGGGCCTGCGTTGGGGTTCACCAGGGAATCCTTGGCGACGGGGAGCGCTGCCTGGCCACCCAGAACCGCAACTTCCAGGGGCGCATGGGCA
Source organism: bacterium (assembly GCA_029940125.1). Classification (GTDB taxonomy): domain Bacteria; phylum Desulfobacterota; class Anaeroferrophillalia; order Anaeroferrophillales; family Anaeroferrophillaceae; genus DQWO01. The sequence goes on along the minus strand of JAOZRP010000160.1, from coordinate 2,168 downwards.
ATGTGAAAGGTTTTATCTACCTGGGGTCGCCGGCGACCGCCGCGGCGACCGCCCTGGCCGGGAAACTGGTCGACCCCCGAAATTACGTTTAACCATAGGAGAATGCTATGTTGAGTGGAAAAGCCTGGTTGTTCGGTGATGACATCAGTACGGATCATATAGCCCCGGGACGCCTCTTTCACCTGCGTTCCAACCTGCCGGAGCTGGCCACCCACGTGCTGGAAGACGCCCGGCCTGAATTTGCCGCCGGGATGGAAAAAGGCGACTTCGTCGTCGGCGGCCGGAATTTCGGCCTCGGTTCCAGCCGGGAGCACGCGCCGACGATTATCAAACTGGCCGGGGTCAGCGCCGTGGTGGCGAAATCCTTTGCCCGGATATTTTTCCGCAATGCCATCAACGTCGGGCTGCCGGTCATCATCTGCGACACCGACCGCATCAAGGAAGGCGACCAGCTGCAGGTGGACCTGGGCAAGGGGATTTTGAAAAATATCACCCAGGGATACGAGGAGTCGTTTCCGGCCCTGCCGCCGGTGATGACGGCGATTTTGCAGGAAGGCGGACTGGTTCCCTACGTGCAGAAGCACGGGGACCTGGCAATTTGAACCGTTGTTGAACAAGGGGAGGCGCATGGGCAGCCAAAATAATCATGAAGGAACGTTGATTGACTACCGGAACGGGAAATACCTGGTTGCCGATGACCCGGTCATCGGTTTTATTGAGGGCGACGGCATCGGTCCGGACATCTGGCGGGCGACCAGGCCGGTTCTGGACGCCGCGGTGGAAAAGGCCTACGGCGGCCGCCGGCGAATTGCCTGGAAACCTTTGCTGGTGGGAGAAAAAGCCCATCGGGAGACCGGCTCCTACCTGCCGGCCGAGGCGCTGGAAAAAATCAGGGAATACCGGGTGGCCATCAAGGGGCCCCTGTCGACCCCGGTGGGCGGCGGCATCCGCAGCCTCAACGTCGCCCTGCGGCAGTATTTCGATCTCTACGCCTGCATCCGTCCCGTGCGCTACTACGAGGGCGTCCCCAACCCGATGAAGCATCCGGAGCGGCTGGATGTAGTGATTTTCCGGGAGAACACCGAGGACGTCTACGCCGGGATCGAATGGGAGTCCGGTTCTCCGGAAGCGGAAAAAGTCATCGCTTTCCTCCGGGACCAGCTGGGAGCCGACATCCGTCCGAAATCCGGCATCGGCATCAAGCCGATCAGCCCCATGGGCAGCAAGCGCCTGGTGCGCAAGGCCATTGAACACGCCATCGAGCACCAGGCACGGATCGTGACCCTGGTGCACAAAGGCAATATCATGAAATTTACCGAGGGCGCCTTCCGGCAGTGGGGCTATGAAGTGGCCCGGGATGAATTTGCCGACCAGGTGGTGACCGAGGAGGATTTGTACGCGAAGTACGACGGCGTCCTGCCCGAGGGCCGGATTTTGCTCAACGACCGGATCGCCGACGCCATTTTTCAGCAGCTGCTGCTGCGCCCGGCGGAATACCAGGTGCTGGCCACTCCCAACCTGAACGGCGACTACCTGTCCGACGCCTGCGCCGCCCAGGTGGGAGGGCTGGGCATGGCTCCCGGGGCCAATATCGGCGACGGCATCGCCATTTTCGAGGCAACCCACGGCACGGCCCCCAAGTATGCCGATCTGGACAAGGTGAATCCCGGTTCGCTCATTCTTTCCGGCAGGATGATGCTGGAGATGCTGGGCTGGCCGGAAGCGGCGGAGATGGTGGAAAAGGCTCTGCAGCAGGCCATCCTCAGGAAGAAGGTTACCTATGACCTGGCCCGCCAGATGGAGGGCGCCGAAGAGGTGGGCTGCCGGGCTTTCGGGGAGCAGATTATCGCCTGCATGCCCTGAGGAAGCAGACCTGCCGCCGGTTGACGCGCCGGGGCGATAGTTGACAAAATCGGTCCCGCCGGCTAGAGTAATCATAAGCTGGCGGGACTTTTTTGTTGCCTCAATGTTTTGACTTGTTCGAAAAAACAGCTGGTACCGGATGTTCGGGCTTGGCTCATAGCGGTTTTGGCCGCCGAACGAATCACCACGACGGTGATTCGCGGCGGACGCCTCGGAGCCGGCCATGGACGGCCGGCGAGAATGAGCGGGAGCCATGCCCGAACATCCGAAGACTGATCACCCATTCAGAAGCTGCTGTTTCCGGA
>JAOZRP010000159.1 GCA_029940125.1 bacterium | reverse complement strand
CTAATTTTTCAAGACACCCTTTAATCTAGCTCGAGAAAAATATTTGACAATCTTAAATAAATAACTTAAATATCCATTTAAGATAAGAATACTAGATAAATAACTTGGCCAGTTATGTCAAGGGGAAAAAGGGATGGGCCAGAGAAAAGACGGCATTGAAAAACGTCGCCGGATTTTAGCTTCTGCTTGCCAGGTTTTCGCGGAAAAAGGCTATCACGCGGCCAGCGTGGCGGATATCTGTCGCCGGGCCGGGGCCAACGTGGCCGCCGTCAACTATTATTTCGGCAACAAGGCGTTCCTATATGCCGAAGCCTGGCAGGAAGCGTATGAAAAACGTGTTGGTCCTGTTTTTGCGGAAGCCGACGACGTCGTCCCGGAAGAGCAGTTAAGGCTTTTTATCCATTCCCTGATCCGTAATTTTACTGAACAGGGAAGCCGGGGGGAGTTCACCCGGCTGTACCTGATGGAATTGGCCAATCCCACCGGTTTGATATCCAATCTCTGGCATAAGCTGATTGAACCCCGGCGCCAGGTACTGCTGAAGATTATCAGTAAGATCATGGGAGCGGCAGAGAGCGATGAAAAAGTGCTGTTTTGTGAAATCAGCATTATCAATCAGTGTCGATCTCTTTTGACTGTTCGGCGCAATGATCTGGAGTACCTGATGGGTCAGCCGCTTTCCCCGGAATTGATTCATCGGTTGGCGGATCATATCGCCAGTTTTTCCCTGGCCGGCATTAAAGCGGTGGCTGACCGCTGACAGTCCATGCGGAAACAGATGCTTTCGTATGCGTCTTGTTTCCCTGAACTTTCAACTATTCTCTACCAGCGCGGCGACTTGATCGGCAATGGCCGGGGCGGCGGTCAGGCCCGGTGATTCGATGCCCAGCAGGTTGAAAAAGCCGGGGAATCCCGCCTCTTTTTCCTCCCGGATGATAAAATCCTTCCATTCGTCTTCTGGTCCCTGCAGGCGGGGTCTGATGCCGGCCATCTCCGGCTCCAGTCGATTTTCGTCCAGGTCGGGCAGGTAGCGTTTGACCGCCCGGCAGAACAATTCCTTTCGCGCGTTGTCCACCAGATAGTCCGGTTTTTCAAGATATTCCAGGTCGGGGCCGAAGCGCAGGCGGCCGCCGAGGTCCAGAGTGGCGTGAATGCCCAGGCCGTGTCCTCCGGCTGGCGGCACCGGGTAGACCAGGTGCTTGACCGGGGAAGTGCCCGTGTAGCTGAAATAGCAGCCCTTGGCGTAGTGGACAGGTGGGGTGGAAATGCCGGTTTTCCGACTTACGTCGGCGGCCCCGAGGCCGGCGCAGTTGATAACCATGGCGGAGGAAAAACGGAAGGAATCCGGCGCCGTGGTCAGAAGGTATCCCTTGGCCGCTGGTTCCACGTCGTTGACTTCGGTGTTGAAAGCAAAGGTGGCTCCCCGGCTTTTAGCCTGCTGGTAATAGAAGCGCATCAGGCTGTGGGAGTCGATGATGCCGGTGGACGGAGAGAAAAGGGCGGCCTGGGCGTTAACGACCGGTTCCAGCTCCCGGCAGCGCCTGGCGGTGATCAGCTCCAGATCTTCGACCCCGTTTTCCCGCCCCTGAGCCAGGTTGATTTCCAGCTGTTCTTCCTCGCCAGTGGTGACGGCGACTATCAGCTTCCCCAGCTGCCGGCAGGGGATTCCCTGCTCTCGACACAGTTCATAGAGCTGCCGTCGGCCCTGGACGCAGAGTTTCGCTTTCAGGGAGCCTGGGGGGTAGTAGATGCCGGCGTGGACAACCTCGCTGTTGCGGCTGCTGGTCTCGCGGCCGAAACCCTCGTGGCGTTCAACCACCAGCAGTTCATGGCCGAACCGTGACGCCAGGCGGGTGGCGATGGCCAGGCCGACAACCCCGGCCCCGATGATGGTGATTTTAACCTTTTCCACGCCACCACTGGGTGCCGGCAATGCCGGCCAGCAGGATGGCGCCGGCCGTACTGAGCAGGTAATTGGGCCAGAAAAGAGCCAGGGCGGCGGTGCCCATCAACGCGGTTTCCAGCAGATTCAAGGATTTGAAGAGGTAACGTTCCAGGAAGCTGGTAAAGGCTATCAGACCGATGGTGGTGAACAGCATGGTCATGACGACTTCGGCGGCCGGGCCGTTGCAGAGCAGGGGCCGGTAGGCCATGACGATGGGGATGATGTACAGGCCCTTGGCGATTTTCCAGGAGGCGAAGCCGGTTTTCATCGGCGAGGCCCCGGCGATTCCGGCCCCGGCAAAGGCGGCCAGGGAAACCGGCGGGGTGACGTTGGCATCCTGGCTGTACCAGAAGACGATCATGTGGGCGACGATGATCGGCAGCCCCAGATCCATCAGCGCCGGCCCGGCAAGAATGACCAAAACGATGTAGGAGGCGGTCACCGGCAGGCCCATGCCCAGCACCAGGGAGGCCATGCCGATGAGAACGATGGCCAGCAATGGACTGCCCCCCGAGCAGGAAACCACCAGGCTGGAAAACTTGAGACCCAGGCCGGTGAGGCTGACGCAGCCGACAATGATGCCGGCGCAGCCACAGGCCACCGAAACCATGACCGCGTTGCGGGCCCCGGCTTCCAGGCCCTTGATGATGCCTTTCAGGTTCAATCTTGTCCGCCGGCGCAGCATGGAGGCGGCCAGGGTGGAGATGACAGCCACGAAGCCGGCCATCATCGGGCTGTAGTTGCTGAACAGGACGTAGATGAGGATGAAGACCGGCAGCAGAAAGTGCAGGCCGTCCTTCATGGTTTTCCAGAATGACGGCAGGTCGGCTTTGGCTATCGGCTTAAAGCCCTCTTTCTTGGCTTCAAAATGGACAAAGAAAAGGACGCTGAGATAGTAGAGAATGGCCGGGACGATGGCGATTTTAACGATATAGAGATAGGAGGTGTTGGTGAACTCCGCCATCAGAAAGGCTCCGGCGCCCATGATCGGCGGCATGATCTGGCCGCCGGTGGAAGCCGCGGCTTCAATGGCCCCGGCCACATGGGGCTTGTAGCCGACTTTTTTCATCATCGGGATGGTGAAGGAGCCGGTGGTAACCACGTTGGCCACCGCGGAGCCGGAAACCGAACCCATAAAGCCGCTGGCCAGGATGGCGGTCTTGGCCGGACCGCCGACCATCCGGCCGGTAAGACTGTAGGCCAGGTCGATAAAAAAATCGCCGCCGCCGGTGCATTCCAGAAACGAACCGAAAAGAATGAAAACGAAGACGAAGGTGGCGGCCACTCCCGTGGGCAGGCCCCAGATGCCCTCGGTGGTCAGGTACAGGGTGGTGACAATCCGCTCGACGCTGTAGCCCTTGTGGGCCAGCAGGTCGGGCATCCAGGGGCCGAAGTAGGTGAAAAGCAGGAAAATGACGGCAATGGCCATCATGAAAAAGCCGATCACCCGGCGGGTGGCTTCCAGAACCAGGCCAAGGGCGATGATCCCCATGACCATGTCCATGGTGGTCCAGTCTCCCTGGCGCTCGACGATGGCGTTGAATTCGATCCAGATATAGGCGCCGATAGCCAGGCAGAGCAGGATCAGCAGCCAGTCAATGATCATGAAGATGTCCACCCGGTTTTTGGCCGCGGTTTTGATCGGCGGGTAGAGGGAAAAAACCAGGATCATGATCATAACCAGGTGTACCGAGCGCTGGTAGATGGCGGCCAGCGGCGCGATGCCGGCGGTGTAGAGCTGGAACAGGGACAGGCCGACGGCCATGGCGGTGATAAACATGGCTGTCAATCCCCGCGGGGTGCGGTGGGCGCTGGCTGACTGTTCCTCGATGACAATGGTTTCAGGGTTCATGGCTTAAACTCCACCAGGGCCCGCCGTCCCGGGGCCAGGGCTGACAGGTTGATTTCCTGCTGCCGGTAAAGGATCGTGTGGTCGACGCCGGGGGAGCCGATGCGCAGGATGAAGCTTCCCAGGGTATAGTTCATTTTGTCGATGGTGATCCAGCCGTCCTTCTGGGTCAGCTGTCCATGGCCGGGCCAGTGTCCCAGCCCGGCGCCGAACATCCGGAACCAGGTTTTTTCCAGCACCAGGCCGCGCTCGGGATCAAGGCGAAACTGTTCGAAAATGGGTTTTTTATCCACCGAGTGAATGTAGCGGATGGTAAACCGGTCGCCGCTTTTCACGGTCAGGGAAACAATGATGTCGCCGTTGTCAAAATCGTGGACTACCAGGCGCGGCTGACTGGCTGCCGCCCGGAGCGGTCCGGCCGACAGTGAAAGCAAAAAAATCAAACCGGCAGCCAGAATAGCGGTCCAAGTAAATTTTGATGTGCTCGACAAAATGGCAATTCCCATATTTGATCGTCAAAGAAAGACCCATGGAGGACATAATCCGGCGGATTCTCTGTCCTCCATGGGTGATTGTTCCTGATGAACGCTTTCAGCAACCAGCAGATCATTCCAATTTATTAAGCTGGGATCTGAGAACTGAAAGCTGACGGCCCATCCGGAAACGGCAGCTTCCGGATGGAAACTGTTTATTTAGCGATCAACCGGTCCGGAATGGTGATCCCCTGTTCCTTGATATACTTGATGGCTCCGGGATGCAGGGGAATAACCGAGTATTTAACCGCGTTTTCCGGCGTCGTGTACTTGGCAAAATGATGGATCTTGATCAGGTAGTCCTGGTTTTCAAAGACGGCCTTGGTCAGTTTGTAGACCAGATCCTCATCCAGGTCGGCGTTGCAGATGAAGGTGTTCCAGACCGAAGCGGTGTAAACCGGCTGGTCCTGCCCCTTGTAAACATTGGCCGGCAGGGTGTAACCGGCATAGAAAGGATACTTGGCGGTTACCTTGTCGATCTCCGCTTTGGTAAAGGGAATGATGCGAATGGCGTGGGTGGTGGCCAGGTCCATGATTGAGGAAGTCGGCGGCGCCACGCACCAGATGCCGACGTCAATGGAATTGTCTTTCATGGCGTTGGCGTTTTCATTGAAGGAAAGCCTGAAAACGTTGAAAGAGTCGTAAGGGATGCCAAGGGCGCCCTGGAGAATCAGATTGGTCATGAATTCCGTGCCGCTGCCCGGGGCGCCCACGGAAACCTTTTTGCCCTTGAGATCGGCAATGGTTTTGACACTTGATTCCTTGCGGGTGACAATGTGGTAGACGTTGGGATACATGACGAACATGCCGCGGATTTTCTGTGGTTTTCCCTTGAACTTGCCGGTGCCGTTGTAGGCCTGGAAAGCCACGTCGCTCATGATTTCGCCGAACAGGGTTTCGCCCTTGTCACAGAGCTTGGTGTTTTCCACCGAGGCGCCGGTTACCTCGGCAACCGCTTTTACCCCCTTGACATGCTTGGTCCAGATTTCGGCAACGCCGCCTCCATAGGGATAATAGACGCCGCCGGTGCCGCCGGTACCGATGGAGATGAACCTGGTCCGGGCCGCGGCCGGTTCAATGTTTAAACTGAAGGTGAAAACCAGTGCAACTGCCAGGGTTATCAAGAACAACAGCTTCTTATTCATAACTTTCTTCTCCTGTCCAAAAAAAATTTATGTTTTTTGACTAAACGGCAAAGGGGTGGAATGTCATGGTTATTTAATGGTCTTCACAACCACCAGCAAATTTTTTGCCATCGTATCGGCATTGAAAAAAGGTACCTTGACCGTCACCGTTTCACCCGGTTTGACTACCGGCGGTTTGCCTTTTCGGGGAATGAGGTGCCCGGCGGCTTTATCCTGGTCCAAAAGGAAAATGTTGAGGCGGTAGCGCAGGGCTTCCTTGCTCGTATTTTTAATGGAAACGGTGTAAATGAGGGCGGTTTTTTTCTTGAACGTTCCCACCTCACAGGCAAAAGAGGTGATTTCGGCCTGGGGCGCCAATTGCCATTCGATGGTGGCCGGACAGGAAACATTGGCTGGTTTGGCGGCGGTGGACGTGGCGGCGCCGCCGAGGATGAACAGTAAAGCAACCAGTATCATTGCCATGGGAATAAAGATTTTTTTAACTGATGTGTCCATGCTCCCTCCTTATTTCTTGTTTCATTGATGGATTGTGGTGTAGGATTGCCCGGTTTCCTCACCATTAATAGGAAAACATCGTTTTGTCAATCACCTTGTTTCAGGTTTTTTTCAGGGAGTAGAC
>JAOZRP010000158.1 GCA_029940125.1 bacterium | reverse complement strand
ATGCCGGAACATCCTGATACCCTGATTTGGGTTGCGGGCGTTGAGCCCGCCTTGAAGGTCTATGAGTGCAGTAGCAAAGGATCAATGAAGAAATGGTGAAGGATGGAAGTGTTGTTCCGCATTGTCGCCGGCGTGCCCCGGTGATTTTTTATCGATTATGTCTGAAAATTAAGCAAATAATAGAACATTATTTCAGATGGGCCGGGGGAATGGGGACTGGCAACTTTTTGTGCTTGGCGCTGTGGACGGTATTTCCTGTGTTCTTTTTTACCGTTTGTTTTTTAGCTTTTTTTAGCCACTAACTGTGGATAGACAGCTTGAAGCATTCATCTATGCATCAGATAAAAACAATTTGCTTAACCTGTTCCGGCCAGCCGGGTAATTTGTGGCACGGTTGTTGCTCTGTCCTTATAGGCATTGAGATTGTCATGTGCTCAAGCTTGGTAGGAAACGGTGTTTTGTCTTTCTGTGGTGGGTTGCAGGTATCGGACTGTACTGGAATGAGAAAAGCTTCCGGTTCAGAATTTTTAGCGAATAGCGGGGGATGGATATGGAAAAGTGGGGTTTGGCAATGCGAATTTTTGGGATAGGTTTTTCAAGTGTTTTTATCATCTTGAGCATGCTGGTGCTTTCCTTGATGGGGGTCAACTCTCTCCTGCGTCGAATGCCGACAGCCAAGGTGAAGGGATAATTATTCTTGCTTATGAGAGTTCATCCGGAAACGTTCATTTCCTGATGAACTTTTTTTGGCAATCAGCAGTTCGCTTTCAGCAAAAGGTTGAAAAAGAACCTGTTAAACTGATTAAGCTGGCAGCCCGTCTGTATCGCGTGTTTATGAGGTAGAAATTATGGTATCGATGTTCAAAACGTTGTTGTTGTCAACCGGAATTTACCACTTGACCCTGGGCAATGTGATCATGTGGCTGGTGGCTTTTGTCCTGATATATCTTGCGATTGAAAGGAAATATGAGCCGCTGCTGCTGCTGCCTATCGGATTTGGCATTTTCGTGGTGAATTTGCCTTTGACCCACTTGATGGAAGCGCAGCACATCCTTGGGGTCATGTATCATTATGGGCTGGAATGGGAAATTATCCCGCCGCTGATTTTCCTTGGCCTGGGGGCGATGACGGATTTTGGTCCCTTGATTGCCAACCCTAAAACCCTGTTGTTGGGGGCGGCGGCCCAGTTTGGTGTCTATATAGCTTTTTTCAGTGCCCTGGCCCTGGGATTCAGCGTTCCGGAAGCCTGTGCTATTGGGATCATTGGCGGAGCCGATGGGCCGACCACTATTTTTACCACGGTTTCTCTGGCACCGCACCTGCTGGGGGCGACGGCGGTGGCGGCCTATTCTTATATGGCCATGGTGCCGATCATCCAGCCGCCGATCATGCGCCTTTGTACCACCAAAAAAGAACGTCTTATTCGCATGAAGCAGTTGAAGCCGGTGAACAAAAAGGAGAAAATTTTTTTCCCGCTGGTTACCTGTTTGCTGATCTGTCTTTTTGTGCCGGCTTCAGCCGCCTTGATGGCCATGTTCATGTTGGGAAATCTATTTCGTGAGTCAGGGGTCGTGGAGCGTCTGTCTTTGACGGCTCAGAACGAACTGATGAATATTATCACCATCTTTCTCGGCCTGGCGGTGGGCGGCACCATGAGTGCGGAAAGCTTTTTAAATGCCAAGGCCCTGATGGTTTTTGCCATGGGGCTGGTGGCTTTTGCCTTCAGCACCGTTGGCGGCATCATGCTGGCCAAGCTTATGAATATGTTTTCCAAAGAGAAAATTAATCCCTTGATTGGAGCCGCCGGGGTGTCGGCGGTGCCCATGTCGGCCAGGGTGGTGCAGACGGTCGGGGCTAAAGAGGATCCCCGCAATTTTTTGCTCATGCATGCCATGGGACCGAATGTTGCCGGAGTCATCGGCACGGTGGTGGCGGCCGGCCTATTCCTGACCATGGCCCGTTAGGCTTTGCCAGAGCCCATTTTGTTTTTTTCTAAAATCCCGCTGGAAAAGTACTTGACCAGCGGGATTTTTTTGCTATATTATACTTGCATAAATGCTTAACTATGTAATAGAGAAAATATGCAAGTATTGCCGGTCCGAATAGAAAACAGCTTCAGAGGGAAGCAGCTTTTCCATTGTAGGAGGTGTTCATTCGGGAAGGTTCATTTTTCGATGAATATTTACGGCGATTAGCACTCAGCTTTTAAAAAAATATTGAAAAAGCGAATGGTTAAGGTCAAGATCTGACAGCTGACAGCTCATTCGGAAACGGCGGTTTCCGAATGGAATCCAAGAGGTTTTGCATGGTTCAGAACAACGAAGCAGTTCAAATGGAAAAAGTGGATAGCGGCGTTGATATTTTTCGCATTCACGCGGCTTTTTGTACTATTTTTTCGTCACCGATTCGTTTGCAGATTATGGATTTTTTGGGGGCTGAAGAAAAAACGGTTACGGAACTGGCGGAGGAATTGAATGTTTCCTTGGCTAATGTGTCTCAGCATCTGCGCCTGATGCGCGACCAGGGTGCCGTGGAAACCAGGCGCGACGGGCGCACCATTTACTACCGCATTGCCAACCAGAAGTTTTTGCAGGGTATCCGGACTGTCCGGGAAGGTCTGCTGGAAGAATTTAAGAAAAGGGGGGCGTTGTAAAATGAAAAATCTGTTGAAAGTACTTTTCATTTTGGGTCTGTTTGCGGTTCTCAGCCTGCCTTGTCTGGCTGTTGCCAGTACCGGGGATAAATCCGCAGGCATTGAGGTTAAAAAAATAGTGGCCAAACCAACTGCCGACCATCGGAAGTTCAAGCAGCTTAAAGAGGAGTTTAAGCGTGGTCCGGAGGTGACGAAGGCCTGTCTGTCCTGTCATACCGAGGCGGCCAAGCAGGTCCACGATACCATTCATTGGACCTGGGGCAAACAGAAAAAGAAGCAAATCCACAAGTTGGGCAAAGCTTATGTTCTCAACAGCTTCTGAATTACCCCGCGCTCTAACTGGTGCAGGTGCACCAGCTGCCACGCCGGGTATGGATGGAAGGATGAAAATTTTGACTTTACTTCCGAGGTTAACGTTGACTGCCTGGTTTGTCACGATACCACCGGAACCTATAAGAAGTTTCCCACTGGCTGCGGCCATCCAGCCTATGAAGAAAAAAAATTCGGCAAAAAAGTTTTTAAACCGGTGAATTTGGCTGAGGTGGCCCAGAATGTGGGTCTGCCCGGTCGTAAAAATTGCGGGGCCTGCCATTTTTACGGCGGCGGGGCCGATGGCGTAAAGCACGGAGACCTTGATTCATCGCTCTTCAAGCCGGATAAAAAGCTTGATGTTCACATGGCCGTCAATGGTCCCAATTTTTCCTGTACGGCCTGCCATACGACCGTCAATCACCAGATTGCCGGCCGCTACTATTCCAAACCCGCCCCGGTGGTTCACAAACTGGCCCTGCCAAAGGACTACGGCAATCGCATTTCCTGTGAGTCCTGCCACAGCGCTGCGCCTCACAAGGAAAGCAAGCTGAACGACCACACGGACAAGGTTGCCTGTCAGACCTGTCACATTCCCCGCTATGCCCGGGGAGGGGTCTATACCAAGATGTGGTGGGATTGGTCCACCGCCGGACGCTTTGACAAAAACGGCAAAATGATTGTCGAAAAAGCGGTAAACGGCACCATCGCGTATCATACCAAGAAAGGAAGTATGCGCTGGGAAAAGGATGTTAAACCGGAATATGCCTGGTATAACGGCAAAATGGGCTACCTCAGCCTTTCTGATACCTTTGACGACCGCAAGCCGGTTTCCCTGAACTGGGTCGAGGGAAGCTATAATGATCCCAAAGCCCGGATCTTTCCCTTTAAGATATATCGGGGCAAACAGGTGTACGATCCGGTCCGGAAGACCCTGGTTATTCCCAAGCTCTTCGGCAAGAAAGGCAGCGGGGCCTTTTGGGCGGAGTTTGATTGGGCCAAGGCCGTTGCCGCCGGCATGAAGGAAACCGGGGAGACTTACAGCGGCAAAATCGGTTTCGTGGAAACGAAAATGTACTGGCCGATTACCCACATGGTGGCGCCAAAGGAAGATTCCCTGAAGTGTGACGAATGCCACAGCCGCAACGGCCGCCTGGCCAGTCTGACCGGTTTTTACCTGCCGGGCCGGGATAGGTCCAAGGGCTTGGATACCATTGGCTGGATCGTTATTCTGCTGTGTCTGGCCGGGACAATTGTTCATGCTGTGATGCGTTTGAACGGACGCAATAAGATGAAAAAGGAGCAGTTAAAATGAAGATGAGAATCCAGTTGTACGCGCGCTTTGAGCGGTTCTGGCACTGGCTGCAGGCTTTGCTGATCATCATACTCCTGGTGACCGGGTTTGAAATTCATGGCTCGTTGAAGCTGCTGGGGTTTTCACAGGCCCACCAGGTTCATCTTTTCTGCGGCTGGTCTTTAATTATCCTCAGTATTTTCGCGATATTCTGGCACGCGACCACCGGGGAGTGGAAGCAGTATGTGCCCACACTGGAAAATCTGGATAAAATAGCCAGATATTATGTCTGTGACATCTTCAAGGGCGAGCCTCATCCCCACTGCAAAACTAGAGAGCAGAAGCTGAATCCCCTGCAGCGTCTTTCCTATCTGGTGCTGAAGGTATTTATCCTGCCTTTGCAGATCCTCAGCGGTCTCTGGTATTATTATTACAATCAATGGCCGGTCATGGGGTTGAGCGGCAGCCTGGAAACTGCGGCTCTGGTGCACACGGCGGCGGCCTTTATGGTACTGGCCTTCCTTATCGTTCACACCTATCTGACCACAACGGGCGGCACCCTGCTTTCCTATACCATGGCCATGATTACCGGTTGGGAGGAGGTTGAAGAAGGGTGATTGGAAGAGGTGTATTATCGGTTGAACAGCGCATGAGGCCGCATTCGTAGCCAATCTCAAGCCATGAAAACACGGCGGTAATTCCAGCAGGGTGGAACTACCGCCGTTTTTATTTGTCTGCTCTTGATTTGCCTTGAGATTGTCGTTGCGGAAAAATTCATCTATGCTATATACTTTTCACTTGTAGACTACCGTTTCCGGACGGGCTTTCAGCTGTCGGCCTTCAACCTTCAGCACTTTTCCCGCATTATGGAGGATTTGATCGTTATGAATGAACAGGAACCCTCGTTGGAACAGCAGAGCATCAACACCATCCGCATGCTGGCGGTTGACGCCATCCAGAAAGCCAATTCAGGCCACCCGGGCATGCCCATGGGGGCGGCGCCCATGGCCTACGTTCTCTGGCGTCAGTTTCTCAACCACAACCCGGCTAATCCCGCCTGGCCGAACCGCGACCGTTTTATCCTTTCAGCCGGCCATGGATCCATGCTGCTGTACGCCCTGCTCTACCTGAGCGGCTATGATCTTTCCCTGGACGATTTGAAAAATTTTCGCCAGTGGGGCAGCAAGACCCCCGGCCATCCCGAATTCGGCCAGACGCCGGGGGTGGAAATGACCACCGGACCCCTGGGGCAGGGACTGGCGTCGGCGGTGGGAATGGCCATTGCCGAGCGTCATCTGGCCAGCCGTTTCAACCGGCCGGGATTTTCCCTGGTTGATCATTATACCTACGTTGTTGCCGGTGACGGGGACTTGATGGAAGGAATTTCCCATGAGGCCGCTTCCCTGGCCGGGACCTTGGCACTTGGGAAGTTGATTTGTCTTTACGATGACAATCACATCTCCATCGAAGGCAGTACCGACCTGGCTTTTACCGAGGATCGGATGGCCCGTTTCAAGGCTTATGGCTGGCAGACCCTGGCAGTGGAAGACGGGAATAACCTGGAGGAGATTGCCAAAGCCATCCGGCAGGCCCGCGAGGATGATCGGCGGCCGTCCCTGATTGCCGTCCGCACCCACATCGGCTACGGCAGTCCCCATAAGCAGGATACCGCCGATGTTCACGGTTCTCCCCTGGGTGCCGACGAGGTGATTTTGACCCGGGAAAAACTGGGCTGGCCGGTTGACCGGGATTTTTACGTTCCGGAAGTGGTCCTGGAGTCTTTCCGGGAGCTGCGCCGGCAGGGGGCTGAAAAAGAGCAGGCCTGGGAACAGTTGCTGGCGGGTTATGAAAAAGAGTA
>JAOZRP010000157.1 GCA_029940125.1 bacterium | reverse complement strand
CCTACCTGGGAACCAAGGACGCCCTGGAAGTAGAGAGTCGTATCAGTGAAGGAGACAAACAAGCTGCCCTGGTTTATGAAGCTATGGCTTACCAGGCTGCCAAGGATATCGCCGCCATGGCGGCGGTGCTGGCAGGAAAGCTTGACGCCGTGGTGCTGACCGGATCACTGGCGAAATCAAAGCTGTTAGTGGAATGGATTACCGCCAGGGTGGCTTTCCTGGGACCCATTCTTGTATATCCGGGAGAAGATGAAACCCATGCCCTGCTGCTGGCCGCCCACAGGATCCTGGATGGTCAAGAGCAGATTCTGCCGTATGAATAACAAAAACAAGTATTTTTTCGAAATTTTACCCCAATTGAACAATGCCCGGCGACAGACTGCCGGGCAAAAAAAATATCCATGTCTTTCATAAAACTGCGCGGCAGGAAAATTTATTTTGAAATCCACGGCAGCGGTGATCCCCTGGTCCTGCTGCACCATGGCTTCGGCTGCACCAAGATGTGGAAAGACATCTACCCGCCGTTGGTAGAAAGTGGCTACCAGGTCATCATGTACGACCGGCGGGGGTATGGACGGTCGGAAGAAGGAGGTAATTTCAAGCAGTTTTACGTGAGTGATGCATTCCGTTCCGAGAGCGTCGCGGAACTGAACCAGTTCATGGACTTTCTCAACCTCGCCTCTTTTCATCTCATCGGTCAATGCGAAGGCGGCGTCATCGCCGTCGACTACGCGGCTCAATTTCCCCAGCGGGTAAAAACCGTCGTAACTTCAAGCACCCAGTGCCACAGCAACGGCCCCATGACCGACTTCAATAAAGAGAAGTTTCCCCATCCCTTTCAGGGTCTGGAACCTGAACTGCAAGAAAAACTGATCAGCTGGCACGGCAAAAGACGCGCTGAGCCATTTTTCAACCAATTCAGACGGTACGGCGGCGCCTATGGCAAAGGGGTATTCGACCTGCGTCCGTCACTGTTGAAGGTAGCCTGTCCGTCCCTGGTGCTCTTCCCTGACCGGAGCTTTCTTTTCGACGTGGAACAGGGAGTGGACTTTTATCGCCATCTCCCCGCCGGAGAACTGGCAGTGCTGCCACGATGCGGGCACAATACTTATGAACATCAACCAACAGAATACGTTCACCAAGTCCTTGCTTTTCTCAAAAGGCATCATTACTGACGATTTATTCAGATAGCAGATAAAAGGATACATTCTATGCGGGAAAATCCTCTACAAACCATTATGAACCCTGAATCCATTGTTTTCCTGGGCGGGTCCAACTCCCTCCAGACCATCGGCACGGCCCAGCTCATTACCCTGATCACCGGTGGCTATCAAGGAAACATCTACCCCATCCACCGCCGGGAAAAAACCGTCCTGGGCCTCAAGGCCTACCCGTCTGTCTCATCCCTGGACAAACCGGCGGACCTGGCCATCATCGTCATCCCCGGGAAGGCCATTCCCGGCGTGCTCAGGGAATGCGGAGAAGCCGGCATCCACCACGCAATCGTCATCACCGCCGGCTATGGGGAAACCGGGCAGCAAGGAGCAACATTGCAGCAGGAACTGCTGGAAATCGCCCAAAAATACCATATCCGCTTTCTCGGCCCTAACTGCATCGGCATTGTCAACGCTCCCCTCGGCCTGAACACCACCTGGTTCCCGAACAAATACCGGGCCGGGCACGTGGGCATCATCTCCCAGAGCGGCAGCTACGTTACCCAGACGCTGACCTACTTTGAAAAGCTGGGCTTAGGTCTCAGCCAGGCAATCAGCGTCGGCAACCAGGCTGACATCGACATGGTCGACTGCCTGGAATACCTTGGGGAAGATGAACAAACCCGGGCCATTGCCTTGTATATCGAGGGCATCAAAAGACCGGCGGCCTTTTTGCAGGCGGCCCGAAAGATAACGGCGCACAAGCCCGTGGTCGCCGTCTATGTCGGCGGCAGCGAAGCCGGCGCCAGGGCCTGCGGTTCCCATACCGCTTCCATGGCCGGTCCGGATGAGATATACCGCGGCTTCTTCCACCAGGCCGGCATCCTGAGGGCCGACAACATCGCGGACCTTTTCGACTGGAGCCTGGCCCTGGCCCAGCAGCCGCTGCCCCGGGGAAACAAGATTGCCATTGTCACCAATTCCGGCGGACCCGGCAGTTCCATGGCCGATGAAGCCAATCATCGCGGTCTCAAGGTGCCCCTCCTCTCCCCGGCGGTGCAGGACGAAATCAAGGCCATCACCCCCCCCACTGCCTCGGCGCTCAACCCGGTGGACATCACCATGAACTATGACGTGGACCTGATCTATAGGAAACTGCCGCAGCTGCTTTTAAAACAGCCCGATATCGACGGCCTGCTTTTTTACGGCATTTTCGGAACCATCCATTTCCAGGACAAAATAGCCCACGTGGGCGGTCCCGCCAGCGAGACGCTGGCTTTCATGAAACAGACGCTGGAAAAGGCCTGCGACGAATTCGTGCAGTGGCCGGAAAAACTCAAAAAACCGATTTTGTGCGCCTGCTTCAGCGGACGGGAAGACAACGCCGTGGTCCAGATCCAGGATGGTGGCATTCCGGTGTATCCAACCCCGGAAAGAGCAGCCGGAGCCATGGCCGCCCTATGGGAATACGCCAAGATCAAAAACAGAAAGCTACCTTGACCGCAACCTACCCGAGGAAAAAGATGGATATCATCGACGAAGCCATAAAAAAAGGACGCAGTTCACTCTCCGAATTCGAAGCCAAACAACTCCTGGCCGCCTACCGGATTCCGGCAACCCGGGAAATACTGGTGGAAAGCGAGAAAAACCTGCTGGCCGCGGCGGCGGCCATCGGCTATCCCCTGGTTCTGAAGGGATGCTCGGCGGACATCGCCCATAAGACGGAAAAAAACCTTGTCCGCATTGACATCAGGAATGACCAGGAAGCCGTGGCCGCGTTCCGGGATATTTCCGCCGGCATGGAACAAGATCAAATGCCCGTCCTGGTCCAGGAAATGATTCAAGGGCAGCGGGAGCTGGCGGCGGGCCTGGTCCGCGACGCGCGGTTCGGTGCCTGCGTCATGTTCGGACTGGGCGGCATATTCACCGAAGTACTGGAAGACGTCTCTTTTCGCGTCGCGCCGCTCGAAAGGCTCGACGCCCTGGAAATGATGCGGGAAATCAAAGGCCACAAAATTTTAACCGCGGTTCGGGGAATGGAGGCTGTGGACATCAACGCGCTGGCCGACATCCTGGTCAATATCGGCCGCGTTGGCCTTGACCATCGGCAGATAAAAGAGATTGACATCAATCCGATCATTATCTCCGGCAGCAGGCCCATCGTCGTCGACGCCCTGGTGCTGCTGGACAACAGTGAAGAATAGCCGCCACCTTCCTTTTTCAACCGCAGCGCCGGCAACAATACCCCCTAACAATTTATGGAGGACAAGGAAATTGGCAAGAAACAACCGGTTTACCATCAAGCAGGTGGTTCGCTTCAGGGACCTCGACGCCATGGGACACGTCAACAACTCGACCTATTTCATTTACATGGAAGAGGCCCGGAAAGAATTTTTCAGCCATCTCTTCAATTATTCTTCACCGGGGGATTATCCCTTTATTCTCGCCGGGATTTCCTGTAATTTCAGCAAACCTGTCCGGCTGGAAGACAAAACATTAGCGGTAGACCTCTGGATCACCCATATCGGCCGCAAAAGTTTTATCTTCAGGTACGAACTTTACCGGCCTGATGAACCTTCCTGGATTTTTGCCACCGGGGAATCCGTCCAGGTTTTTTATGACTACCAAAGCAATAAAAGCGTTGAAATTCCCGAGAATTTCAAAGTAACAATACACCGCTACCTTGCCATTGAAGGAGAATCATAACTTGTCCGTCAACCAAAAGCACTACCCCCCGCCGCGACTGGCCTGGGCCATGTGGGGCCTGGGAGCGGCGTTGTATTTGATCGGCTTCTACCAGCGGGTGGCCCCGGCGGTGATGACCGGCGAACTGATGAAAGACTTTGCCATCAGCGCCGCCGGCCTGGGGAATCTTTCCGCCTTCTATTTCTACAGCTACGTCGCCATGCAGACCCCGACCGGCATCCTTGCCGACCGCCTGGGACCGCGGCGGCTGCTGGGCACGGGAGCCCTGGTGGCCGGCATCGGCGGGCTGGTTTTCGGCCTGGCCCCGACCATGGCCTGGGCTTCCTTAGGCCGCTTATTGATCGGCGGCTCGGTAGCCGTGGCGTTCGTCGGCATGCTGAAGCTGGCCAGCCACTGGTTCGCTCCCCGCCAGTTTGCCTTGGCTACCGGACTGGCCCTGTTCTGCGGCATCATCGGCGCGGTGTTTGCCGGCGTCCCCCTGCGCCTGCTGGTAAACGCGGTGGGCTGGCGGCCGGTGATGACGATTTCCGCCCTCGTCACCCTGGTGGTGGCCGCGGCCATCTGGTGGTTTGTCCGGGATGATCCAACGGAAAAAGGCTACCAAAGCTACAACCCGATCATGAACGAAGAAGTCCGCCGCTATTCGATTCTGGCCGGGATCAAAAAAATTTTCCGCTATCGCAACACCTGGCTTTTATGCCTGATTCCCGGTGGAGTTGTCGGCTGCATCCTGACGTTTTCCGGCCTCTGGGGCGTCCCTTTCCTGACTACCCATTACGGACTGCCGCCGGCCCGGGCGGCGGCACTCAATTCGGCCATGCTGGTGGCCTGGGCAGTGGGAGGACCAGTGTTCGGCGGCCTGTCCGACCGCATCGGGCTGCGCAAGCCTTTATACGTGATTTGCAACATTGCCCTGGTTGGCGCCTGGGCGACGATTATTTTCGTTCCATCGCTGCCCCTGCCATTGCTGACCGGACTTTTATTGTTTGCCGGCCTGGCTTCCGGCGGCATGATCATCGGCTTCGCCTTCATCAAGGAATCGGTTCCCCCCGATCTTGGCGGTACGGCTTCCGGGATCCTCAACATGGGGGTCATGACCGGCCCGATGATTATGCAGCCGGCGGTTGGCCTGATTCTGGATTTACAATGGCACGGGAAGATGCTCAACGGCATCAAGATTTACAGTTTCGACGCCTACCGCCTCGGTTTTTCCCTGATGCTGGCTTGGGCAGTGTTAAGCGCCGTGCTGATTCTCTTCACCAAGGAAACCTATTGTCAGCAAAAGATGTAAAATGAAAACGATGAACATATACGACGCCCACGTACACTACTTATGGCGCAATACGTTAGAGGACTGCAGCACCGGCTTCAAAGCGCTGCGGGAAAAAGGCCTGAAAGGGATGGCGGTGATTATCATGGGGCACCATCTCTTCGAACCGGAACGATGCTTTGACTTTATCCCCCATTCCTACCATCAGATAGTCGGCCGGCATTTTTTCGCGGACAAAAAGGGAATGGAAGTCCCGGCCGGCAACCGCTTCAACGGCCTTGACATCTTTCCCTACCTTGACAGCCGTTATATTACCGAGAATGAGGCTGATCTATCGCGATTCAAACAGGCTGGATTCCGGGGATTGAAGCTTCTCTACGTCCCGGATGAAGACACCGTGTACGGCATGGTCGGCTGGAACAAGCTGTTCGGCAAGAGCGGCCGGGATTTTGAAATCCTCACCCGGCGGCTGATCGCGCAGGCAGTGGAATTCGGCTGGCCGGTCATCTTTCACGCCGACCTGCGGCTGCACCAGGACTTTGCCCGGGACATCCTGAACACCTACGATCGGCATCCCTTTATTTTCCCGCATTTTGGCTTTTCCCGCAAAATCATGGCCGCACTGCTTGAGCAGTTCAACCACTGCTACACTGATTTTTCCTCGCTGCTGCCCTTCATGAAAAAATCACCTGAAGCGTATCAGGCTTTCATCAAAACCTACGCCGATCAGGTGCTCTTCGGTTCCGATGCCACCCTTGACTGGACTGACTTAATCGACGACTACATCGAAACCGTCCGGGCCATGATCGACGACGCGATCCTGCTGAAAAAGATTTTCCAGGATAATTATCTGAAGATACATCAAAAGAAAAATTCTTTTCGGTGTTCTCCTGAAAGCTGATTGCTGAAAAACGTTCATCGGAAAATAAGCAGTTCCAGATGAACAGCTTCCACAAGGACCTGGCATTTTCGATCCTTGCCTCACGTCACAGGCTCA
>JAOZRP010000156.1 GCA_029940125.1 bacterium | reverse complement strand
CCGGACAGGGGTTACTGTTCCCCTGACGGATACTTACATTGCCCTTCTGACCATAGAAAACAAAGCAAAAATTGTTCATTGCGATCGGCATTTTGACCTTATCGCCCAGAAATCATCCTTGGACATTTATCATTACCCTGTACAGAGATAAGAGTCCTGGATCAATCGTTACGCTACAACAAGGAGAATGTATCATGTTTTTTCAGCAATTCAAAGTAACCGGACTGGGATGCCTTTCCTACATGATCGGCTGTCCCCTGGACGGCCGGGTAGTGGTAGTGGACCCCAAACGGGACGTCAGGGACTACCTGGTCACCGCCAAGCAGAATAAAATGAAGATCAGCCAGATCATCGAAACCCATGTCCACGCCGACCATGTCTCCGGGGCCATGGAACTGCGGCAGGCCACCGGGGCTCCCATCTGCCTCGGCGCCGGCAGCCCGGTTTTCTACGACTACCAGCCCCTCAGCGACGGGGAAACCTTCACCATCGGCAAGGTGAAGATACAGGTCATCGCCACCCCGGGGCACACACCCCACTCCATCAGCCTGGCAGTTGCCGACCTCTCCCGGGGAGAAATGCCCCAGATGCTGCTTACCGGCGACCTGCTCTTTGTCGGCAGCATCGGCCGCCCGGATCTGGCCGGCAGTGAACTGCTGGACGAGCAGATCGGCAACCTCTACAACAGCCTCTACACCAAGCTCAGCCGCTTCGGCGACTACGTGGAGGTCTACCCGGCCCACGGGGAGGGTTCTTTGTGCGGCGCCGGCCTGAGCGCCAAGCCCTCCTCAACCCTGGGCTATGAGCGGCACACCAATCCGTATCTGAAGCTCAGCCGGGAGAATTTCAAAAAAACCCTGGAGCAGAACCAGCCCCACCGGCCGCAGAACTTCTCCCACATCATCGAAAGCAACCGCCGGGGAGCGGCCATCGAGGAAGAGCTGCCGGTTCCCCGGCCGAAAAACGCCGCGGCGGTGGCGGCCTGCCTTGACAACCCCGAGCAGTATGCCCTGGTTGATTTGCGGGAGGCGGCGGCCTTCGGCGGCGCCCACATCCCCGGCAGCCTCAACATCGGCCTGTCGCCAAACTCGGCCACCTGGCTGGGAAACGTCATCAGCCCGGAAAAGGAGATCATCCTGCTGGCCGACAGCCAGGAGCAGATCGCCTCGGCGGTGGCCGGCTTCCGGCGGGCGGGCTACGACCGGATCATCGGCTACTGCCTGGGCCTTTCGGACTGGATCCTCAGCGGCCGGGACACCGGCTTTCTGCCCCAGATTTCCGTCCACGCCCTCCAAAAGGTGCTGGCGAAGTACGACAACCACACGGTCATCGACGTCCGCAATCCCGGCGAATGGCAGGCGGGACACCTGGACGGGGCCGTCCACCTGCCCCTGCCCCAGCTGATCGCCTCGGGCATCGACCTTGACCGGGACAGCCACATCAGCGTTATCTGCGGCTCCGGCTACCGCTCCAACATCGCCGGTTCCATGCTCAAAACCGGCGGCTACCAGCATGTGTACAGCGTCATCGGCGGCATGATGGCCTGGAAAAGAGCGGGATTTAAAACCGTTCAATGATGACCCTTTAAAACTTTGAAGGAATTTGCTCTTCTTCGTGCCCTTCGTGTGCTTCGTGGTGACATAATCAGCCACTGATTTTTCCGATGAGGAAACCCGGAAAAATAAAAAAGCCGCCCGGCATAGCAAAAGGCCCCGGAAATATTTCCGGGGCCTTTTATTTTTCAAACTGCATCCGACAGGCCGGATCAAACCGGCTGCGGCTCAACCCCGGCCAGGGGCGGGAATTCATACTCCAGCGTTTTTGCCGACGGCTGGTCATGGAGCGGCGCCACCATCTCCCAGGCCTCCGGCGTGGCCAGCAGCTCCTTCACCAGCTGGTGGTTAAGAGCGTGGCCGGCTTTATAGGCGGTAACTTTCGCGATCATCGGCATCCCCAGCAGGCTGAGGTCGCCCAGGCAGTCCAGGACCTTGTGCCGGGCGCATTCGTTGGCAAAACGCAGCCCTCCCTCGTTCATCACCCCGAAGTCGTCCAGGACCACGGCGTTTTCCAGTGAACCGCCGCGGGCCAGCCCGTGGCTCTTGAGCATTTCAACCTCCTTCAGGAAGCCAAAAGTCCGGGCCCGGCTGATCTGGCGCTCGAAATTGGCATCGGAAAACTGAAAGGTACAGCGCTGTTTTTTGAGCAGCGGGTGATGGAAGTCAATCGTGAAGGAAATGGAAAGCGAGCGGCTGGGCTCCAGGGTGATCGTCTTGTCATCCTCGACCACGGTCATTTCCTCTTTGAGGACGAGAAATTTCTTCGAAACCTTCTGGGAAACAATGCCGGCGGTTTTAATCAGGTAAACAAAGGGAATGGCACTACCGTCCATGATCGGTATTTCGTCGCCGTGAACCTCGACCAGGGCGTTGTCAACCCCGAGGCCGTAAAAGGCCGCCAGCAGGTGCTCCACCGTGCCAATGACCTGTCCGTCGCTGCCGAGGGAGGTGGCGTAATTGGTGGCCACCACGTTGTCGGCCCGGGCATCGATAAGCGTTTGCCCGTCGTCGCCAACGTGCAGGAACTTGATGCCATGGTCGGCGGGAGCGGGTTTAAGAACAATCCGCACCTTGCGGCCTGAATGCAGGCCGATGCCGATGCCATAGATCTCCTTTTTCAACGTTCTTTGCAAAAACATAACTTTTTAACCTTTATAGCCCAAAGCAAACCCGGGATCGAAGCCCGTGGCCGGCGCGGTGAATTATTCTTCAGCTGGAAAACAAAAAATCCAGTACCTGCCAAACAGTTCGCGTACTGGACTAGCAATATTCATACCATGACTGGAAAAAACCAGACCAGCAGCAAGAAAAGCAATCATATCCACATAAAACATGTGCAATATCCATTGGTTAGGAAACTATGGCCACATGTTTACGCGTCCTGGCACCGGCCGGTACGAACAGACAAATTTTTCCCGGTGAGACGTCTACACCCCTGCAGTGAGACATAAACGTCCCACATGGGACCCAAGCCCCGGCTACTACCCTTCCAGCTCCCGGCGCAGCAGTTCGTTAACCAGTCCCGGGTTGGCCTTGCCCCGGGTTTCCCGCATCACCTGCCCCACCAGGAAGCCGAAAACCTTGGTTTTTCCCTGCCGGAATTTCTCCACCTCGTCAGGATGGGCCGCCAGGACCCTGCGGACAATCTCTTCCAGGGCCTGGCGGTCGTCGATCTGCACCAGCCCCCTGGCCTTGACAATCCCGGCCGCGTCATCATTGCCCTCGGCATACATGGCGGCAAAAACCTGCTTGGCGATTTTGCCGCTGATGGTGCCGTTCTCAATCAGTTTCAGCAGGCCGGCCAGGCCGGCGGGACTGACCGGACAGGATTCGATGCTTCCCTTGTCGTCGTTCAACCGCCGCAAAAGCTCGGACAATATCCAGTTGCTGACCATTTTGGCATTGCCGGCGGCCGCGGCCGCGGCTTCAAAATAATCAGCCAGCGGCCGGCTGCCGATGAGGATGTCGGCATCGGCGGCCGGCAGACCGTATTCAGCCATGAAACGATCCCTTTTGGCCTGGGGCAGCTCCGGCAGCGACTTTCGCACCGCCTCAATCCACGACGGTTCAACCACCACCGGCAGCAGGTCGGGGTCGGGAAAATAACGGTAGTCATGGGCCTCTTCCTTGCCCCGCATGGACCGGGAAATGTTCTGGTCAGCGTCCCACAACCGGGTTTCCTGGATCACCCGGCCACCCTGCTCCAGGATCTCCCGCTGCCGCTCCACTTCGTAGTCAATGGCCCGCTGGACATTGCGGAAGGAATTCATGTTCTTGAGCTCGGCCCGGATGCCGAATTCCTCCTGCCCGAAAGGCCGGATGGAAACATTGGCGTCGCAGCGGAAGCTGCCTTCCTCCATGTTGCCGTCGCAGATCTCCAGGTACATGAGGATGTCTCGCAGGCCCTTGAGGTAGGCAACCGCTTCCGCGGAGCTGCGCATGTCCGGTTCACTGACGATTTCCAGCAGGGGCACACAGGCCCGGTTGTAATCGACGTAGCTGACCCCGGAATAGTCATCGGGATGCACCAGCTTGCCGGCATCCTCTTCCATGTGGATGCGGGTGATGCCGATTCGTTTCTGTTCCCCGTCGACAAAAATGTCCAGAAAGCCGTCCTCGCAGATGGGCAGGTCGTACTGGGAAATCTGGTAGCCCTTGGGCAGATCGGGATAAAAGTAGTTCTTGCGGGCAAAAACACTTCTTTCAGCAATGCGGCAGTTGGTTGCCAGCCCGGCCCGGATGGCGTATTCAACCACCCGGCGGTTGAGCACCGGCAGCGCCCCCGGCAGCCCGGTGCAGACCGGGCAGGTGTTGGCGTTGGGCTCGTCCCCGAAGGTGGTGGAGCAGGAACAGAAAATTTTTGTCTTGGTCAGCAGCTGGGCGTGCACTTCCAGCCCGATAACAACTTCAAAATTCATTCTCACTTCTCTCCTTCCGCGATCTCCGGTTTTTTCAGGTGCCAGTCGGTGGCCTGCTCGTAGTGGCGGGCGGCTTGCAGCAGACAGTCCTCCGCAAACGGCCGGGCAATGAGCTGCAGGCCGATGGGCAGCCCCTCCCGGCTGAAGCCGCAGGGCACCGAGATGGCCGGCAGGCCCGCCAGGTTGACCGGAATGGTCAGGATGTCGCTCAGGTACATGGCCAGGGGGTCGGCAACCTTTTCGCCGATTTTAAAGGCCGGGGTCGGGGACACGGGAGAAAGGAGCAAATCGCAGCGTGAAAAGGCCTGCTCGAAATCCTGCCTGATCAGGGTCCTGACCTGCTGGGCCTTTTTATAGTAGGCGTCGTAGTAGCCGGCCGACAGGGCGTAGGTTCCCAGCATGATCCGCCGCTTGACTTCGGGACCGAATCCCCGGGCCCGGGTCTTGCGGTACATATCGATCAGGCCGTCGGCGTCCGGAACTCGGTAGCCGTACTTCACCCCGTCATAGCGGGCCAGGTTGGAGCTGGCCTCGGCGGTAGCCACCAGGTAGTAGGTCGCCACCGCGTACTCGGTATGAGGCAGGCTGACTTCCTCAATTTCTGCGCCGAGGCCGGTAAAAACCTCAATGGCCTGCTGGACCGCGTCCCGCACGTCGGCGTGAATGTCGGCGGAAAAATACTCGCGGGGAATGCCGATTTTCAAATCCTTGACCTCCGGTTCCATGGCCGCGAGATAGTCGGGAACCGGAAGATTGGCGGAAGTGGAATCACGGGGATCGTGGCCGGCAATCTCCCCCAGCAGAAGGCCGGCATCGGCAACCGATTTGGTCAGGGTGCCGATCTGATCCAGAGAGGAGGCAAAGGCCACCAGGCCATAGCGGGACACCCGGCCGTAGGTGGGCTTCAGGCCGACGACGCCGCAGAAGGCGGCCGGCTGGCGAATGGAGCCGCCGGTGTCCGAACCCAGGGCGGCAATGCATTCGTCCGCCGCCACCGCCGCCGCCGAGCCGCCGCTGGAACCGCCGGCAACGCACTCGGTATCCCAGGGATTTCTGACCAGTTTAAAGGCCGAATTCTCGTTTGAAGACCCCATGGCAAACTCATCCATGTTGAGTTTGCCGGCAAAAACCGCCGCCGCCTGCCGCAGCCTGGCCACCACGGTGGCATCGTAGGCCGGCACGTAGTTTTCCAGCATGCGCGAGGCACAGGTGGTGATCATCCCCTTGGTGGACAAAAGATCCTTGAGCCCCAGGGGGATGCCGGCCGCCGGTGAAAGGTTTTCACCCCCGGCCCGCCTGGCATCGGCGGCTTCGGCCTGGGCCAGGGCCGCCGGCTCGTCAACCAGGAGGTAGGCGCCGATGCGGTCGTCGACCGCCGCGATCCGCTCCAGCACCGACCGGGTAATCTCGACCGAGGTTACCTCGCCCTGCTCCAGCTGCTGTCGCAGGGCGGACAAAGTATGAGCATATAATTCCATGAAAACTCCTTTGTTTCCATCCGGAAAGCGATATTTCCGGATGAGCTGTCAGCTATCAGCTGTCAGCCCTCAGCTTAACCAGCTATCTATATTAAATATTTCGCTGAATAATAAGAGCTAAGGCGGGTTTGGCGCCCGCAACCCAAATCAGGGTATCAAGATGTTCCGGCATGGCTCTCGCTCATTC
>JAOZRP010000482.1 GCA_029940125.1 bacterium | reverse complement strand
TCACTTTTTTGTCTGTGTGCGTCCGTGTGTGTCTGTGGCTAAATTTTTTCTCTTTATCCTTTAACCTGTTTTTATACACCATTCATTTACCTATGATAACCAACTATCTAACCGTCGATGTCGAAGACTATTTCCAGGTTTCCGCTTTTGAAAACATCGTCGGCCCCGACAAATGGGATAACTACACCCCCCGGGTGGAAAAAAACACTAAAAGAATCCTCGATCTTTTCGATAGCTATAATGTCAAGGCAACCTTTTTCATCCTCGGCTGGATAGCGGAGAAATTCCCCGCCCTGGTCAAGGAAATCGACGCGCGCGGCCACGAAATAGGCTGCCACAGCTACTATCACCGGCTCGTCTACGATCTGACGCCGGATGAATTCAGGGAGGATACCAGAAAAACAAAAGATCTCCTGGAGCAGCTGACCGGCAGAAAAGTGCTGGGCTACCGGGCGCCGAGCTATACGATTACCAAACGCTCCCTCTGGGCGCTGGATATCCTGGAAGAACTCGGCTTTGCCTATGACTCCAGCATCTTTCCCATTTACCATGATCGCTACGGCCTGCCGGAGGCGCCGCGGTTCAAATACAAGCTGCCGGACCATGATTTAACCGAATACCCCATCTCAACCTCGTTGATTATGGGCCGGAAAATTCCAGTAGCCGGCGGCGGTTATTTTCGCCTCTTTCCCTACTGGTTCAGCCGCATGGCTTTGAAGAAGATCAATGAAAAAGAAGGGCAGCCGTTCATCTTTTATTTTCATCCCTGGGAGCTTGATCCGGAGCAGCCGCGGATGAAAAACATCAAACTCCTGTCCAGGTTCCGGCACTATATCAATCTGCAGAGAACAGCAGACCGATTGCGGAATCTGCTAAGGGATTTTTCTTTTGGGCCGATAACGAACAATATGCAACAGGATATGCAACGACAACCATGAACTACCAGCCACTTGTTATCCGCCAGGCTGAGCAGCAGGATGAACAGCGCTGGGATGCATACGTCTTGAATCATCCTGACGCGTCTCCATATCACCTGTTTGCCTGGAAGTTTGCGGTTGAAGGTTCATACGGTCATCACTGCTACTACCTGTATGCTGAAAAAGATGGGCAGCTGCTTGGGGTTCTGCCCCTTGTTCATTTGTATTTTCCGGGCCTTGTCAATGAGCTGACCGCGCTTCCCTACTGTGATGTCGGCAACTGCCTTTCTGACGATGAAGCAACGCAGGATGCCTTGCTTGACAAAGCCTTGGGCCTGCAGCAAAAGTTGAACAGCAAAAAACTGAATTTGCGCGGAACTCTCAGGGAAACTGAACTGAAAAATACCGTGTTTCAGGCCGAAAAAACCGGAAAGGTCAGGATGCTTTTGAAGCTTTCCCCGTCTGCGGATGAATTGTTTTCAAGCTTCAAATCAAAACTCCGCAGCCAGGTTCGCAAAGCGGAGAAAAACGGTGTCGCCTTCCGTTGGGGAGGGCTGGAAAATCTGGAGGCAGTCTATGCCGTTTTTTCTCGAAACATGCACGAGCTCG
Organism: bacterium; assembly: GCA_029940125.1. Taxonomy (GTDB): domain Bacteria; phylum Desulfobacterota; class Anaeroferrophillalia; order Anaeroferrophillales; family Anaeroferrophillaceae; genus DQWO01. Next base: position 161 of record JAOZRP010000482.1, on the reverse strand, counting down.
GATCGCCGGTACACGCGAAAAACTGGTTGCAAAGCGTCTTGGAACATTATAGAAAAAAGGTAAAAGTTGGCTTGGCTGAATTCGAAGGGAAAACCATCGGCATGGGCATCATTTTGCTGGCTGGCCGGAGCGTGTCAATCCCCTGGGCTTCCACCCTGCGT
>JAOZRP010000481.1 GCA_029940125.1 bacterium | reverse complement strand
AAAGGAGTTTGTTTATGACCGACCACCACTCGTCACAAGTTTCCGTCTGCCCGGCGGGCAAAGTTTTTCCCCTGCCGCGGGATGAAGAATATGCCGTTGAGTTTCAGCGTCTGCAGAATCTGGTGGAGGAGCACCGCCGCCAGGGGCATGAAATCGTCGTGGTCATGGGAGTCGGCTTCGTCGGTGCGGTGATGGCCGGGGTCGTTGCCGATTCAGTCGACAAGAAGACTGGCAAGCCCAATAAATTCGTCATCGGCATGCAGCGACCTTCCACCCGCTCCTTCTGGAAAATTTCCTACCTGAACGAGGGCGTGGCGCCGGTGGAGGCCGAGGATCCGGAAGTGGCGCCGCTGATCAAACGCTGCGTGCTGGAGAAGAAAACCCTGACCGCCACCTTCACCTACGACGCCCTCAGCCTGGCCGACGTGGTGGTGGTGGACGTCCAGTGCGACTACCTGAAGGAATGCCTCGGGGACGTGCGCCAGGGCCGGGCCGACATTGCCGCCCTGGAAGCCAGCCTTAAGATTATCGGCGAAAAGATCAATCCCGAGTGCCTGGTGCTGATTGAAACCACCGTGCCCCCGGGAACCACCGAGTACGTTGCCTACCCGATCATCAAGCGGGCCTTCGTCGACCGCGGCCTGGAGGCGGAGCCATTGCTGTCCCACTCCTATGAACGGGTGATGCCCGGGCGCAACTATGTGGCCTCCATCCGCGACTTCTGGCGGGTCTGCAGCGGCATTAACGACGCTGCCCGCCAGAAGGTGGCCAAGTTCCTTTCGGAAGTACTCAACGTCGAAGAATACCCGCTGACGGTGCTCGACCGGCCCCTGGAAAGTGAAACCTGCAAGATCGTCGAAAATTCCTACCGGGCCACCATCCTCGCCTTCCTTCACGAGTGGAGCACCTTTGCCGAGCGCAATGGCGTCGACCTGGCCAAGGTCATCGAGGCGATCAAGGTGCGCCCGACCCATTCCAACATGATCTTCCCGGGTCCGGGCATCGGCGGCTACTGCCTGCCGAAAGACGGCGGCCTCGGGGTCTGGTCCTACCACACCCTGATGGGCTTCGAGGATGACATTTTCAAGATCACCCCGGAAGCCATCAACATCAACGACACCCGCGCCCTGCGGGCGGCCCAGCTGATCCGCGACGCCCTGCGCAACATGGGCAAAATCGTCGCCGCCTCGAAAATCATCGTCCTCGGTGCCTCCTACCGGGAAGACGTCGGCGACACCCGCTACAGCGGCTCGGAAATCCTGGTCCGCAAGCTGACGGAAATGGGGGCCGAGGTTTCGGTCCACGATCCTTACGTCAAGCACTGGTGGGAGCTGGAGAAGCAGGAAACCTACCCGGCGCCGGGGCTCTCCATGAGCCGTTTTTTCCGCAACCAGGAACGCCTGGAGGATCTGCAGGTGGAGAAGGATCTGGCGGCGGCGCTCAAGGGAGTGGACGCGGTGGTGTTCGCCGTTCGCCACCAGGACTACATGGGCCTGACGCCGGACGAAGTGGTGAACATGATCGGCGGCCCGGCGGCGGTCATTGACTGCTTTACCATGCTTGACGACCGGCAGATCAGGCGCTACTTTGAACTGGGCTGCGAAGTCAAAGGCCTTGGCCGCGGCCACGTCAAACGCATCAAGGACGAAGTCCGAAATTAGGAAAATAGGGGACAGACCCCGATTTTTTC
>JAOZRP010000480.1 GCA_029940125.1 bacterium | reverse complement strand
ATGTTCCGGCATGGCTCTCGCTCATTCTCGCGGCACATCGTGTGCTGCTCCGAGGCGTCCGCCGCGAATCACATCGTGTGATTGGTTTTGCTTGACTTTAGTTGGGAAAAGATTTTATGTGATGGTGCTATGCGTTCTGACGAGCTCGATTTTCCCCATAAAGAAGAGATTGTTGCGGCGTTGCGGGCTGCGGATCCGAATATAAAAAAGATTTTTCTTTTTGGTTCCAGGGCCCGGGGAGACAATCTTTCTCCCGTCGCGGACATCGATGTAGGCATCCTGGCGGAAGACAGGTTGTCTTTGTGGCAGCTGGAGAAATTAAACGCGGCGCTTGAAGCTCTCCCCACCCTTTACCGCATCGATCTGGTTGATTTTACCGGGAGAGATGATGAGTTTACCCGCGAAGCCCTGGCCGACATGAAGGTTCTGTATGAAAAAAGATAAACGTCTGACGCAGTTCAGCCAGGCGCACGGCCGGCTTGAAGAAGCCCTGGCAATGCCGCTTTCCCAGCCCCTGGTTTTAGACGGGACCATTCAGCGTTTTGAATTTACGTTTGAGCTTGCCTGGAAGACTCTTAAAGTTTTTCTTGAAGATCAGGGTATCCAATGCCAATCCCCTAAAGGCTGTCTCAGAGAGGCTTTCCGGTTGGGCTGGATAGCGGCCGAAGATGAGGAGAAATGGCTGGCCCTGCTGCAGGCGCGCAACATGACCTCCCACGTATACAATGAAAAGATGGCTCTGGAAATCTACCAGACCATTAAAAAACATGCCTGTTTGTTCAACCAGCTCCTGAAAATCCTGCCGCTTCAAAAATAGGGGACAGACCCCGATTTTTTTGCAAAAAAAATCGGGGTCTGTCCCCTATTTTTCTATTTTTGGCCTTTTGATTTTTCTCTTGACCAACATGGTCTGAATAGCTATACTTAGTCATAATTTACTGCGAAGAGGAGTGTGATTATGATTATCAATGTATCCAAAGCAAAAGCCAACCTTTCTAAACTTGTGGATATGGCTTATCATGGCGAAAAAGTGATTATCGCAAAGAATAATTTGCCCCTGGTTGAGTTGGTGGTGCATAAACCTGAGGCGAAGCGAAAACTTGGATTGCTTGCCGGGCAAATAAAAATACCTGATAATTTTATGGATGAGGATGAGGAAATAAATGCCATGTTTTATGGTGGTCATTCATGAAAATTTTAGTTGATACCCATATTTTCTTGTGGATGTTGTCGTACCCCGAGAAGCTCGATGAGAAGAGGCGGTATGAGCTTCAATCTCCAGCAAATGAAGTTTTTTTAAGCGCCATGAGCATTGCTGAGCTTATGATTAAACATTCAATTGGCAAAATTGATATTACGTTTGATCCGCTGGAAATGGCTAAGGAAACGGGACTTGAAATACTTGATTTTTCGGGCGCCGATGCCATCGCTTTAGGAAAACTTCCCCTTCACCACAGAGATCCTTTCGACCGGATGCTAATTGCCCAATCCCTGGTCAACCAGCTTTTCCTGATGTCAGATGATCCCAAGTTTTTGCACTATGATTGTAAAATCATCTGACAAAACTTTCGCAACTTCTGTTCCGGGACATTGTTAATTCGCTAAGTTAGGTAACTCAAGAAAATTGAGGTCTGTTCCCTGTTTTTCTTGGAGTTGACAAATTTAACTTTGTAAGTTAAAAATTACAACTA
>JAOZRP010000155.1 GCA_029940125.1 bacterium | reverse complement strand
TTGATGATGTTGTCATTCAGGGGCGTGTAGGAAGCACGGTAAGTACCACCTAAAACGTAGTTGATATATTCGTGGGAAATACCGGAAATACTGATCTGCTTCTTCTTGGGAATTTCCACCGGCTTGGTGCGGTTTTTGAACCGTTCGATAGCCATGTCAACAATCTTGTCAACACATTTGCGGGGATTATCTTCCTCCAGTTGCACGTGGATAGCGCCTTCAATGTGGGCCCGGGTGTTGGTGGTTACAAACTTGGTGCCATAGCATTCGGACAGGGGCGCCAGACCCTGCATGATGCACTGGATATCAACGCCCATGGCATCGACCGCCCCGGTGACGATTACCGGCTCGGCAGAAAGGAAGTTACCGATATGAGGTATCCCATGGCGCATCATTACTTCAGCGCCGGAACAGCACATGCCGCCCAGAACGATACCCTTAGCGCCGGCAGCCTTGGCTTTCTCAATATTCTTCGGGTCGTTGCAGGCATCAATCATGGATTCAAACAAATTAGGCTCATGGCCGTGAATGATAACGTTAACAGACTCTTCATCCAAGCAACCCATATCCGTCATGGCATGAATAGCTTTCGGAGTCCCGTAGAGGATATCAGACAGCTCAGTGGCCACCATGGAACCGCCCCAGCCATCGGACAGTGCCGTGCGCTGGAACTGCTGGGCAATATTCTCATAATGCTGATCAACCCCGATATGGGTGCGGTGCATCATCTCCATCAATTCACGCATGGCCCCACGGGGAACAATGCCCAGTTCACGCCAGTCCTCCAGGGTTTTTTCCGGCACCCGCTTCATGAACGGAATTTCCCCTTCCAGCTGAATGTAGGTTTTTTCCAGTTCTTCGGCCAGTTCCAAAGCCATTTCCTTGACCTCGCGATCCTTGACCTCGCCGTCTTCTTCCACCGTGGTGGCAATGCCAATTTCGCTGCAGACGTATTTCAGCTTGTCAACATCTTTAATGGTGTAATCGGTGATTTTCCCATGCACCACTTCTTTAAACAGATCCAGCATCGCCATCCCGTGGTCAGTATGGGCAGCAGCCCCGGAGACTACCATGCGGGCAAAGTTACGGGCCTGGATAGTATCAATAGTAGCGCCACAAACGCCTTTCTTCGCGTACGGATCTTTCGGGCTCATGCGGCAGGGCCCCATGGAACAGTTTTTACAGCAGGCGGACTTGTCACCTATCGGGCAAGGGGACATGTCGTTCGCCCGGTCAAAGCAGGTCTGGGCTCCATCTTTTTTTGCTTTTTCCAGCATCTGAAGAGTGGTTTCACAGATACTGGCTTCCTGAATGTTCAATTCTTTGGCCATTACTACCTCCTTGATAGCGTTGTTGATGTTAATATTTAATGAGACAAAGCTAAAGCCTTACCATTCAAAAACAGCTGCTATTAGTATGCAATAGCTGTTCCACTCTCAATAAATATTTCATTTTCGCAAAAAAACTCCCCCCCAAAAAACCAACCGGCCTCTCAACCAGCCGGAAAAAGAAAAACCATCAAAATCACATAGTTGCATTTCACCCAAAAAAGAATGACAAAATAGTGCTCAGACCATCTTCAATTTGTCAACGCAAAACCAGCAGGAAAAGTGCGAAAAATTTGCGCATGCGCAAAAATTGCGGTAAACATTTTTGCGCCGCTACATGCCGCCTTCATTGCTCCTGGCCATCAATTCATCCAGATCCTTCTGCAGACTGGCCGGCAACCCCTCAATAGCCACATTCAAAAACCCCCGTACAATCGTTGAGGTCGCCTCCTCTTCGGAAAGGCCGCGAGCCATCAAATACTCAACCTCTTCCCGGGCGATCTTTCCCACCGCCGCTTCATGGGACATCTCCACCCCGGCGGCCCGGCCCTCCAGCTCCGGAATGGCATGAATCAAGCCCCGGCGACTGAGCATCAGTCCATGGCATTCCAGGTGAGCCTTGACCGCAGGGTCCTCGCCCACCAGGTGGCCGCGGGCGACAATATCTCCGCCGAAAGACACGGCGCGGGAAATAACTTCGGCCCGGCATTCCGGATGAGACAGATAAACCCGCGACCCCATGTCCAGGTGCGAACCGGCCGGGGCCGCCACCACCGAGTTAAAGCGGACCGTACCCCCCCGCCCCCGGAGATAAGCAGTGGGATACATCTGCAGCGAACGAACCTTTTTCATGCTGATGTAGTTGGAAATATAGGTCCCGCCCTCGTCCACCTGGACGACCGTGCGGGGCCTGGTCACCACTTCCTCGCCCCAGTGATGAATCATGGTAAAACTGAGGCGGGCATTCTTCTTGATATACAGTTCGCTGACCCCTAAATGCAGTCCCTGCTTCATCTGGTGGGAAGTGGCGCAGCCGCTGATGATTTCCAGTTCGGCCCCCTCCTCCACCACGATGATGTTATGGACGTTCTGCAGGACCTTCTCGCTGCTCATGAACAGGCAGGTCTGCACCGGCAGCGTGGTTTTCGTCCCCGCCAGGGCCCGAATGAAGTAGCCGTTGTCAAAATCAAGCGCCACCTTCGCTGTGTATTTGTCGGCATCGACGTCAACCGCCTGCCACCAGTATTCCGGCAGGCTGTCATACAGTTCCAGGGCCTGACGCATGGGCATCACCTCAACCCCTTCCACCTTCCGGCAGCAGTGACCGATGGCGTGGTTTACCTGCAAAAAGCTGGCAGCCCGGTCATGGTCGCCAACATCAAACCCTGCCTTGACCAGGGTCTCCCGCTCTTCAGCCACCAGTTCATCATAGGTCGGCACCTGGTCATGATCGGGATCATGGATATAGGCATCGAGATTAATATCTTCACCAAAGGGGCAGGCTTTATCCCGGGCCCCTTCGGCCAAGACTCGCTGTTGTTCACTTAGATAGTACAATTGGCGCACTCCTCAAAACCTTTTTCGTTGATAGTGGAAAAAATCTGGTAGGGATTCCCGGAGCAGACAATAGCCCCGTCAATCATCACGTAACCAAGGTCCGCGTTGAGATAGTCAAGGATATAGCCTGTATGGGTGATAATCAGGCCGGACCTTTTCCGGGTGCGGTTCAGATGGCGTTCCAGAAGCTCACTGGCCACCTTGCCGATAAGGTGCATGTTTTCAATATCAACTCCCGATTCGGGCTCGTCAAGCATGATAAAGTCAGGCTTTTGCAGCATCAGCTGCAGCATTTCGGAACGCTTCATTTCACCGCCGGAAAATCCGACATTGAGTTCACGGTCCAGAAAATCGGTAAAGTTGAGCCGCTCGGCCAGCTCCTTGTAGTCGGCGCCAGACCGGTTGCAGATGTCCGCCATCTGCCGGGTCAACAGCCCCCGGACCGCCGGCGGCCGCTGGAAGGAAACCCCCATTCCCAGCTGCACCCGCTCGTTGACGGGCATCCGGGTAATATCGATGCCCTTGAAAAGAATCCTTCCCTGAACCACTTCATAAGCGCTGAAGCCAATCAGCGTCAGCAAAAGGGTGGTTTTGCCGGAGCCGTTTTTCCCGAACAGGATATGGGTGCGGCCGTCGGGGATTTCAAAATTTACCCCTTTCAGCACCTGCTTGCCGCCGACATCCACCCAGAGATCTTCAACCGTAAGCATTCCAGTATCTCCTTTTGGCAGTCAGAATTGTCAAAACATCTTATTGGGGTCACATCTTAAACGAAGGTTGCAGCCTAACGAAGAAGATGGAGTTTTTACGAAGCCATCAAAATTGTTTTCGGCTGTCCAGCAGAATAGTAACCGGACCATCGTTAATCAGCGACACGTCCATCATTTCCTGGAACCGGCCGCCGCAGACGGGAACGCCCCGCTGCCGCAAACCTTCCAGGACTTCAAGGTACAGCTGTTTTCCCAAACGCGCGTCAGCGGCGGCAAAAAAGGAGGGACGGGTTCCCTTGCGGACGTCACCAAAAAGGGTAAACTGGGAAACCAGCAGCACTTCCCCGCTGACCTCCGCCAGGGATCGGTTCATCTTTCCCTGTTCGTCAGCGAAAATGCGCAAGCCGCTGATTTTGCGCACCATGTACTCGACATCAGCCGCAGCGTCCTCCCTGGCCACCCCCAGCAACACCAGAAAGCCCTGACCTATCGTCGAAACCTCCCGGCCGTCAACCGCCACCGAAGCCTTTTTAACCCGTTGAACCACCGCCCGCATAAAGAACCGCTCCCCATCTCCCGGCCGGGATTTCATCTTGACTTGCCACCATATTTTCACTATCACATACAAAGGGATGGGAGTTTACCACGAACTGGTGAGCAGATCAACAAGACAATGAACCGGCATTTTCTTTGCCACAGGCCCGGAGTCCCAGAAAAAAATGACTGACAGCACGACCGGAAGCAGCGGCCCGACGATCAGGACCGAAACCATGGCCCAGCTCCTGCTTTCCCAGGGACACTGGCGGCAGGCCAGGGAGATTTACCAGGAACTGTACCAGCAGGATCCGGAAAAACATGGCCACCTGCGGGAACGCCTGGCGGAAATCGACCGGGAATTCGCCAGCCGGGAACCCACGGTTCCCAGCCGGACGATGATTGTCAAGGCCCAAATCAACTATTTGAACACGTTTCTTAAGCAAGTAAAGGATAAAGCATGAACGCCTCTCTACTGGTCATCCATGGGCCAAATCTCAACCTCCTGGGACAGCGTGAACCGGAGATTTACGGCCGCACCACCCTGTCGATGATCAACGAGCAGATCAGTCAGCGAGCCAAACAGCTGGGCTTAGAAGTTGAATGCGTCCAAACCAATAACGAGGGAAGGATTGTTGATCTGCTACAGGAGGCGGAACATAACCGCCAAGCCGTCATCCTCAACCCGGCCGCCTACACCCATACCAGCATCGCCATCCGGGACGCCATCGCCGCCATCACCATCCCGGTCATTGAAGTCCACTTAAGCCAGATCAGCGGGCGGGAATCATTCCGTCAAACCTCGCTCACCGCCCCGGTCTGCGCCGGCATGATCAGCGGCTTCGGAGCCCCCAGCTACCTGCTGGCCGTTGAGGCCGCCGCCCTGCTGCTGCAGGCAAAACCATGAACACCGTAAAATCCGAACATCATCCGGCCGACCGTCGTCTCAACAGGCTCAGGCAGCTGCTTCCCGAAAGCCGGGTGGATGCCTTTCTGCTCCACACGCTTCCGGCCCTGCGTTATTACTCCGGCTTCACCGGTGACAGCGCCTTTCTGCTGGTGGAGAAAGACCGGGCAACCTTTTTTACCGACGGCCGCTACACCACCCAGGCCGCCGGGGAGCTTCCCCCTGATCTCACCCTGGTCAGGATTGACTCTTTTATCCAGCTGGCAGCGAACCTGGCAGATCGAAACATTACTTTGCTGGGGGTGGAAGAACAGAGTTTTTCCCTCTGGCGCAGCCGGGAACTGAAAAAGAAGATTCCCGGCCTGGAGATCGTTTTCTGCCAGCAGCAGATCAGCACTCCAAGGCTCTGCAAGGACGAGGAAGAATTGGCCCTGATCAAGGAGGCCATCGCCATTGCCGAAGGGGCCTACCGGCAGGCAATCGCCCGGCTCAAACCCGGCATCACCGAACAGGACCTGGCCCTGGAACTGGAATACCAGATGAAGCGCCGGGGAGCGGAAAAAACCGCTTTTGATTTGATCGTGGCCAGCGGCCGTCGCAGCGCCCTGCCCCACGGCATCGCCTCGGCAAAACCCATCGCCCCGGGAGACATGATTACCATTGACTTCGGGGCCCGCTACCAGGGCTATCACAGCGACCAGACCTGTACGGTTTTTCTGGGGGAACCGGAACCCGACCGCAAAAAAGTCTACCAGGATGTTTTCCTGGCCCAGCAGGCCGGCATCAAGGCCGCCCGCCCCGGGATGGACGCCAAAGCACTTGACCGGATTGTCCGGGAAGTGATAGAGCAGGCCGGTCACGGCGACTATTTCAGCCACGGCACCGGTCATGGAGTTGGCCTGGAAATCCACGAAGCACCGTCTATTTCCTCCCGCTCAACCGACCGGCTGGCGGCCGGCATGGTCTTCACCATTGAACCGGGCTGCTATTTCCCCCATCAATGGGGAATCAGGCTGGAAGACATGGTATACCTTGGTGAAAAAGGGAGCCGGGTGTTAACCACCCTTGACAAGCGGCTTGAAGCAGCTATTATCGAATAAGCCACATGATTTATGGAGAG
>JAOZRP010000154.1 GCA_029940125.1 bacterium | reverse complement strand
AGGTGAAAGAATTGAGTGAACGGATGCTGGCCGTGGCCAAGGGTGCTGCTACCGGTATGTGGACAGGTGCGAAAACATCCCTTAAAAAAAGAGAGAAACAAGAAAAAAATCATGAATAAGATAATTGTTGCAACCATTCTTACTCATCCTGGATGTGGGTCTGCCTGCTGTACAGGTTCTGTCCGCCCCTGAATCCGGGGCTCAAACCACCCAGGAAAATACCGGACAGGGTTGGCACGAAGCGCTGAAAACCCAGGTTGCATTGGCCAGGATCTGTTGGCACATGCGTCAGCGATGTTTAAGGATGAAAAACCAGGCAAATAAATTTATAGCAAAAATGCCGACGGGGACTGAAGATCCTCGTCGACATTTTGGGGACCAACGTAGAGTAAGTTAAAGTTGTTTTACAAACAAGAAAATAACCTGTAAGGCACCAAGACAGGCGGCCTTAAAGCCCGCTTTGGCATTATTCACCTGTGCATCCAGACAAAACAGCCTGTACCATCCGATGATCAACCATCTTCGAAAAGAGTGTGCCAGAGACATTGAAGATGTGAAAATTTTACTCTGGAGATTGGTTTGGAATGAAGCCTGACATGTTAACCATATTTTTTTCCTTTTCCCTTTTTTCCATTCTGGGCTGGATGCTGGAAGTTTCCTATCGTTCAGTGCGGGACAAACGGTTTGTCAATCCCGGACTGTTAAGAGGACCATATCTGCCTCTGTATGGTGTCGGTGCCTTAGTGCTCACGGTAACCGTTTATTCTTTACAAGGTTTCCCAGTGCCGGTAAAAGCCGTGAGCTATTTTTTTGTTACCACACTACTCGAACTTATCTCCGGGCTTGTGGCGCAACATTTTTTTGCTGTCACCCTGTGGGACTATTCGGATCAAAGCTATAATTATCATGGACATATCTGCCTCAAGTTTTCTATCTATTGGGTCATCCTTGCTTTTGCCTTTGAACATCTCATTCTGCCCTGTTTCCAGGGATTGACCACAATATTACCGGCAGCGCTGCAATGGAGTTTTGCTGGTGTGGTGATCCCGCTGATGTTCATTGATTTTATTACGGTTGCGATACGCCATTTTTTACATTTGACACCGCCGGAGAAAAAACAGCTCAAAAGACAATTTACCGCCACGGCAAAACCGCTGCTTGAACTGCCCGAGGTCAAATCCCTGGCGCAATATGAACATCATCGCGGCAAGACCAGACTGGACCATGTAACCGAGGTGGCCTTGCTGAGTTTTCTTTGGGGACAACGGTTGTCCCTGGACGGCGAGGCGATTATCAGGGGGGCCCTATTGCATGATCTTTTCTATTATGACTGGCTGCGTGAAGGCCCAAGATTACATGGGTTCAGGCACCACAACATCGCGTTAAGGAATGCCCACAAAACAACCTCGTTATCCAAAAAAGAGGAGGATATCATCAAAAAACACATGTGGCCGCTTACCGTTGTCCCACCGCGTTATATGGAGTCATGGGTCGTTTCTCTGGTGGATACCTTTTGCTCAGCAAGAGACTATCTGAACATAAGGAGGAACAGGAAAACGCAAAAGCAGACGGAATACGAATTGGCACAGGAAACAGCGGACATAAAGAGATAAACAATATGGATGAACCTTTTTTTTCAGGAGTCGACATTGGCTCAACAACGGCCAAAGTTGTTATCACGGATAAAAATGGCAGGATGGTTTTTTCTGCTTACCGCCGACACCAGGCTGAAACCATAGAAACAGTACGTTCCATTTTTAAAGAAGCCCTTGATCTCCTGGGTGACGTCCAGCTTGACCTGGCGGTCACCGGTTCTGCCGGAATGGGAGTAGCGGAAACCTGCGGATTACCTTTTGTGCAGGAAGTGGTGGCCTCGGCCCAGTATATAAAAAAATCTTTCCCGCAAGTCAGAACCTTTATCGAGATCGGCGGCGAGGACTCCAAGATCATATTTTTTGACGAGCACTTCCGTCCCGATATCCGGATGAACGGTACCTGCGCCGGCGGTACCGGGGCTTTTATCGATCAAATGGCTGTGCTTTTAGACGTTGATGTGGCGGAGTTGAACCTGCTGGCTGAAAAATCAACCAACACCTATCCTATTGCCTCCCGCTGCGGCGTCTTTGCCAAAACTGATATCCAGGCATTGTTGAGTCGGCATATATCCAAAGAAGATATTGCCGCTTCGATATTTCGTTCGGTCGCCATCCAGGTTGTTACCGCCCTGTCTCGGGGACGGCAGATAAAGAAGAAAGTACTTTTTGCCGGCGGCCCCCTGACCTTTTACCCCGGCCTGCGCAGGGCCTTTGTCGGCCTGTTGGAAATATCGAATCCGGATGATCTGATCATTCCGGATCATCCGGAATTGCTCCCCGCCATGGGGGCGGCAACCGTGCGCAATGGTAATTCCTGCCAAAAGAGTATCACCAGTCTGCTAACGCTGGCAGAACGTTCCCAGTCTCGCGGTATCACTAACGGCGATAACAGCCTCCCCGCCATGTTTAACAGCCGGGCCGAGTTTGCCAGCTGGCAAAAGCGGCATGAAAAGCACCGGGTTGCCCGTATCAGTCCGCGCGAAGCCGGTGACAAAGATCTTTTCCTGGGGATTGATTCCGGCTCAACGACCACCAAAATCGCATTGACCGATGCGGACGGGGTATTGGTTTACAGCTATTATCACGCCAACAATGGTGATCCCGTTCAGGCGGTAAAGATGGGCCTGGCCGAAATCAGAACCGCCTTTGCCGCAGCCGGTTTGCAGCCGCACATTGTGCGTACAGCCGCTACCGGTTACGGTGAAAACCTTATCAGGGCCGCCTTTGGTTTGCATGACGGCGTGGTTGAAACCATGGCGCATTATCGCGCGGCCCGCTTTTTTGAACCGGAGGTCTCCTTTATTCTGGATATCGGCGGCCAGGATATGAAGGGTATCTTTATCCAGGATCACGCGGTTGCCGAAATTCAGGTCAATGAAGCCTGTTCCTCCGGCTGTGGTTCCTTTATCGAAACCTTCGCCTGTTCGCTGGGATATAGTGTCCAGGATTTTGCCGAAATCGCCTGTCAGAGTCACGCCCCCTTCGATCTGGGCACCCGCTGCACTGTTTTCATGAACTCAAAGGTAAAACAGGCTTTGCGCGAGGGGGCAAGTGTTGCCGATATTTCTGCCGGTTTGGCGTATTCCGTAATCAAGAACGCACTCTATAAAGTGCTGAAGCTGAAGGACTTTGATGTTCTTGGTGATAAAATCGTGGTTCAGGGTGGGACCTTCCGCAACAAGGCGGTACTGCGGGCGTTAGAAATTCTGTTGGATAGAGAGGTGGTAAGACCCGATGTCGCCGAGATAATGGGTGCATATGGAGCGGCCTTGACCGCTGTCGCCAATCAACAGGAGTTGCTTCAGCAGCCCCATGCTACTCGGCAAAATGACAGATTGTCTATTGCAACGCTGGATAAGGGAAGCTCTTTCAGCCAAAAGCAGATCAGGTGCCGGGGCTGCGAAAACCACTGTGCCATTTTACAGCTCAGCTTTGACAACGGCAATCGCTTCTATACCGGAAACCGCTGCGAGCGTTATTTCAGTAACACTCAGGATGAGCAACAGCCGGGGGAAAATCTGATCGATGCCCAGCTGAAATTGCTGTTTGGAGGCAAAACAGAACCCGACAGAGAACCAATTCTTACCTATGGCATCCCCCGCTGCCTGAACATGTATGAAAACTTTCCTTTCTGGCGCGCTTTTTTGACCCAATGCGGTTTCAGAGTGATTCTCTCTTCAGATTCCGATTTCAAGCTTTACGAAAAGGGCTTTTCCACTGTCATGTCGGAAAATATCTGTCTTCCCGCCAAACTTGCCCATGGCCATATTTTCGATCTTGGCGAGAAAAAGGTTGACAGGATATTCTACCCAACCGTGGTCTATGAGCGGGAAGAATCCAAAGATGCTTTGAACACGTTTAATTGTCCAGTGGTTACCGGCTATCCTGACCTGCTGAAAAACGCAGTCAACCCGGAACATAAATTTGGCATCCCTCTGGATAACCCGGTTATCAGCTTTAAGAATCTTACTCTTTTGAAAAATCAGCTGCACCTGTTTTTCAAAAAGTTTGGCATCAATTACCGAACGGTATCGTCGGCGGTTGAAAAAGGGCGGGCGGCACAGGAGGATTACAGGAGACAGCTTCGATCCATGGCTGAGATACAGCTGGACAAGGCTGATGCCGAAGGAAGGATGACTGTGGTTCTGGCCGGCCGGCCCTATCATACAGACCCGCTTATCAATCACGGCATCCCCAAGTTATTGACGCAGCTGGGGGTGGATGTCATCAGTGAAACGGCTGTCCCGCTGCAGAGGGACGCCATCTCGCTAAAAAATATTAACGTTCTGACCCAGTGGAGTTATACGAACAGATTGTATGCAACGGCTAAATGGGTCTGCAGAAGGTCCAATGTTCAAATGGTCCAGTTGACCTCTTTTGGCTGTGGTCCGGATGCAGTATCAACCGATGAAGTTAAAGATATTCTTCGTCGCGGCGGGAAAGTCCACACCCTGATCAAGGTAGATGAAACAGCCAGCTTGGGGGCCGTCACGATCAGGCTGCGCTCCATGCTTGAGGCTGTGAAGGAAAACAACGGTCAATGCGGGAAACGAGAAACCCGGGTCATAAAAACCAGGCAAATCCCCATTAACAGAGACCGCCCCAAAACCCTGATCGCCCCCTATTTTTCCGCATTCTATTCTCCGCTGATCCCCGCGGCATTCAGGCCTCTCGGTTACCGTGTTGAAGTTCTTCAGCCGCAGGACAAGGTTTCGGTTGAATGGGGACTTAAAACGATCAACAATGACATGTGCTATCCGGCTGTACTTGTTTCCGGTGACATTATCAAAGCCTTTCAAGCGGGACGCTACGATCCTGAAAAAACCGCGGTCATTTTAACCCAGACTGGCGGGCAATGTCGGGCTTCCTCGTACGTGTCATTGATCAAAAAAGGCCTGGCTGCCGTAGGCTTGAGTGAGGTGCCCATTATCGTCATATCCGATGAAGGGATTAATCCGCAACCTGGATTTAATATCGATCAAAAAGGGCTGGTTAAACGGTTGGCATTGGGAATCATTTTCGCTGACCCCCTGGCCCGGATGTACCTGGCGACCACAGCCAGAGAAAAAACGCCCGGAACCGCAAAAAAACTCCATGCCAGATTTCTTGCCGAGATGGAGGCAGGTATTGAAAACGCGGATTATCCCTACCTTCTCAATCTTTTAAAAACCGCCGTCCAGGATTTCAATCGGATTGAGTTTTACGACAAGCCTGTGCCCAGGATCGGGATCGTTGGGGAGATATTTGTTAAATACAACTTTTTTTCCAACGGAAATATTATCGATTGGCTCTCCGGCCAGGGAATAGAAGTAGTTCTTCCCCCCATACAGAGTTTTTTCGCCCAGCGTTTTATCAACGAAACCTACAACCAAAAGTTTTTTTTCAAGCGCTCCCTTATTGATCGCGCCAAATACCGGATGCTGGAGATATACTCAAAATACCATCTCGCGCAAATCGAGCGGATTATGCAGGGGTTTCGCTTTTATAAAAAGGCTTATGATCTGAGAGAGCTGGCTGAGATAACCGACAAGGTTGTCAGTTTGGCCAACCAGTTCGGTGAAGGGTGGCTCCTTACCGCCGAAATGATTGCCATGCTTCGGGAGGGTACCAGCAACATTGTCTGTCTCCAGCCCTTCGGCTGTATTGCCAACCACATTACCGGCCGGGGGGTGGAAAACAAACTCAGAGAGATGTTTCCGAGGTTGAATCTGCTCTCCCTGGACATGGATGCGGGGGCAAGCGAGGTCAATATACTCAACCGTCTCCATCTCATGGTCAGCGATGCCCGGGAACAGGAGATTTGCGACAAGAAAACAGGCTCTGAACCGAAAGCAGCCCGGCGCTTTAACATACCCAACGTATGGCCACGCGAGCTACATGCTCTCAACAGCTATACATCGTTGGAGGTTGAAAAATGGCGTGCCTGGGTATCCCATCTTGAACTGTGGGAAAAGACACAGAATATAAGGCGCAAAATCGGCTTATAAGTATCACCAAGACGGGCTTGACGCCCGCAACCCAAATCAGGGTACAGAATGTTCCGGCTTGGCGGATAAGGGGGACGCTCCGC
>JAOZRP010000153.1 GCA_029940125.1 bacterium | reverse complement strand
CGTCGTCGCAGCTCATTTGACTGTGCTGGCACTCGCCTGTTGACGGATCACAGTAATCCTCCGTACATGCGTCGCCGTCGTCGCAGTCGCCGCAGACCGGGCAGTCATGACGGCCGTAGTCATAGGCAAAAACCTCAATATCCGCCGAATCAATCTGGGAGTCTCCGTTCAGGTCAGCCCCGGAAATTTGCCCCTGGGCGTAAGACAGTGAAAAATCCAGAAAATCCAACCCGTCCACGTCGCCGTCGCCGTTAAAGTCCCCTTCACAGCGGTTGTCAAATTCATAAGCCCCCAGATCGACAACATCAAGGGCGTCGCCATTCCCGTCAAGGATTCTCAATTTGCCGTCAAAATCAAAATCAGGCAGGCGGGCCGCACTGTTGTCGCCCCGGTCAATGCAGGACGAAACTGATTTCAACCGGTAGTCGTCGGCGGCAGCGGCAAAAAACCCGGGATCCAGACTGAAATCATGCAGGCCCTGGAGGGCAGCCGGGACATAGTCGCCGCCGGTATTATTCCAGACATCGTTGTAGTCCCCGGCGGGCTGAACGCCGGACTCCGCCCACAGGCCGCCGCCGGCGCGGCTATTGACAATAATGTTGTTTTCAATAACAGCCTCTTCGCTGCCGCAGTAGATGCCGCCGCCGTAAACGGCGCTGTTGTCGGCCATCGTATTGTTGACAATGGTCGGACCGGAGCCAGGCATCACGGCAATACCGCCGCCGCGGGTGGTGGCATCGTTGTGGACAATGACATTATTGACAATGACGGGGCTTGAACCGTCGGCGCAATAAATTCCCCCGCCGTCACTTCCAGCGGTGGCGTAGTTCCCTACTATCCGGTTGTTCCGGATCACGGGCGACGTACCGGGACCGCAGTAGACGCCGCCGCCTTCCGAAGACCGCCCATTCCGGATGGTAAAACCGTCAAGGACGGAGAGCTCATTCTCCCCGCCGCCAAAGGCGACAACGCTGTCCGCTGCCTGGCCGTCAATAATCGTCACTTCGGGGCCCTGTTCACTGATGAGCAGAATCGCCTTGCCGGCAAAATCCAGGTTTTCGAAGTAGGTTCCCGGCTTCACCAAAACCATGCTGCCATGGTCGGCGCTGTCAATCGCTCCCTGAATCGTTGCCACGTCATCCGGCACCGTGACGGTGGTGGAATAGGCGGTAACAACCGTAATACTGACTTCATCCCAGCCAACATTGCCAGCCTGGTCGCCGGCCTCCACGCGAATGGTGTGCGGCCCGTCCGGCAGCGCATTTAATTCCTCACCCGAAACTTTCTGGACAACGAGGCCGTCAACGCTAACCACCACTTCCCCGTCACTTGCCGAATAGGAAAGCAGCGGGGTGCTGTCCGCCGTGGCTCCGGCGGCCGGAGACGTGATGTCCACCTCGGGAGGTACGGTGTCAAGGGTTATCAAGGCATGGTAGATCCCGACGCCTCCCGAACCGTCCGAACCGGTAACCACAAGCAGATTGTCCCCTTCGACCAGTCCCGAAACCGTGCATTGCCACGTGGTTTCCGAAGGATAACTCACCGGCCCGGGCGACGCGCCGCTGACCGCGATGGCGGCATCCAGCTCCCTCGTTCCCCCGATGGTCTGGACATTGACGTTGGTAGGAGTAACCACCGGGTTGATGGTAAGAAAGACCCCGGGGGACTGGTAGGCTTCAAATTCCTGGAGGTCCGTTTCCCCGTCGCCGTCGGTGTCCGGATTCAGGGGATTTGAACCGAATACCAGCTCCTGACCGTCGCTCAAACCGTCATTGTCATCGTCGGGATCGGTGGCATCACCGATTCCATCGCCGTCGCTGTCCGCCTGCTCCGGGTTGTATGCCCGCGGACTGTTGTCCAAGTTGTCGGCAATCCCATCCTCGTCGCTGTCAGGTTTAAAAAGATCCGACCGGCCGGCGGGATTCTCCACCGTGGGCACTTCAAGCCGGTTGGCCACCCCGTCGCCGTCTTCGTCGCCGGCGGGGTCAAGAATATTGCAGAGGGAGAGGCCTGCCTTTTCTTCCAGGGTTCCGTAAGAATAGCTAAGCAGGATCCCGGCCAGGTGTTCGCCCAGCGGCCCCTGGTAAAGAGCGGCCAGCTGCATTTCCGCCGTCCCGTCATCTCCGCTTGACAGGTTCAGATAGACGCCGTCCGCGGCGTCCAGGAAATTGGCGCAGTCCTGGGCCTGGCCGAGCAGCAGTTCAAGGTCGTCAAAGTGGTCGTTGCTGTTCTGGCTTCGGGCCAGGAGAAGCTGATCAAGAGCGGCTAAGGCATTGGGATCGGCCGGGTAGCCGGCGGATCCGACCAGGAAATATATCCCCGGCTGACCGTGGAGAATTTCAAGCTCCCGCTCCAGCAGCGCCAGGGGATAGGAACTCCTCGGGGCTACATCAAAATCGGCAACCTCCTCAACCAGGTTTGCCGCCAGCATTTCCAGATACAGGTTCTGCCACTCCTGGGCCGAGGACCACGTCCCGTCGACGTCGGCCGGCGAAAGATCCCGGGTTATGGGAATATAGCGCTTGGCCACAAAATTTTCATGGGGGCTGCCGGCCCCCCGGATCAGTGACGGTTCACCCACGGGAATCCTGACTTCCCGGTAAGCACCGCCAGAATCGGCAACCCCCTGGCAGATAACGGAGGAGTCAAGCGCGGTAACCGCGTAGGATATTCCGGCAATGGGACTGCCGGCGGTGAGATCCTGATAGAAGGTGCCGGAAAGTTTGCGTTCCACTTCATAGAGCCTCCGGGCCACCGGCTTGTCATCAGGGTCGTCAGCATCGGTTCCCCTCAGCTCCTCATCGACATCGTACCAGCCGTCGCCGTCACGGTCCGGGGGCAGATCGCCGGGGTCGTCGGGGTCTGATCCCCTCAAGATTTCGTCCACATCCGCCAAGCCGTCGCCGTCACGGTCAGTACTCATGCTGTTTTTAAACGGATCGAGGTTGTGGCTGATTTCCCAGGCATCAGGGTAGCCGTCGCCGTCGCTGTCCGCCATTTCCGGATTGGCGGTACCGGAATGGCTGATAATATAGGAAGCCGTGCTGACCGGGCTGTATATTGTCCCGTTTACAGCCCGTATCTCCAGAACGGCCGTCTTGTAGAGATAGAATCCGACCTGGTTGCTGCCAACAGTGTACCAGTCGCTCTCACCCTGGTAGCGGAACTGCACCTGCGCCGCCGCCGGACTTGCCTGAATATTGACTTCAATGGTGGAGTTGTAACTTCCGGAAGCGGGAGAGAAGGAAATCCCCGGAACCTGCTGGTTGCCGGCATTACGCAGGGCGTCGTCGAAACTGTAAACGGTAACCGCGGGCAGTCCCGCCGGCTGCGGGTAGCCGCCGTTCAGTTCATTGGGAGCGGCATAAGGGGCCCCATCCGCCGGAACCACGGCGGTATGGGAAGCAGGCGGGGAGACAATGCCGTTCTCAAAGGTCTGGTATTCAACCAGATAGCCGCTGCCGCTCAGGGTTGCGGAAACCGTCCAGTCCCCCAGTTGATAAGAAGAAACGACCGTGCCTTCCGCGTCAAAAAGAAGCAGGTTTTCGCCGGCCAGGGCCGGATGGATGCTCAAGGCGGCCAGAAAACAGGCAGACACGGCCAGGGCCAGACAAACAGCATAGACTCTTTTTTTCATGGGGCCTTCTCCTTATAAATCGGCCGGGGAATTACTGTGCGGGCTCGGATCCGGCATCGATTGCGGGAATCCGAATCCAGTTGCTCGTGTAGACCGCTTCCGGCTCCCTGGAACCACTTCCCACCTTGACGATTTTATAGCGCACCCGGCTCCCCTGGGCCACCGGGTAGAAATCCAGAAAAATCATCCGGGCGCCATCATAGCGCCCGGTGCCTTCCAGGCTTGACTGCAGGTCCCCGTTCGTCGGCCAGCTTTCACCGCCGCCGACCACCGCATGCTGACCATCGTTCTCTTTCAGCTGCACAATGGCGACCAGGGGATCCTCAACATCCACGCCGGTGGTCCCGATTTCCCCGTGGCAGTAAATGTCGTCCACCAGGGGACTGACCTGGACGAAATCCCGCCCCTCCTCCTGGCGGTAAACCACGAAGTCGCCCACCCGGTTCCAGGATTTTACCAGCCCGCAGACCTGGCATTGAAAGTGGGAGTGCTGCCAGGCTTGGGAACCCAGGCTGCAGGGGGAGTCACCAATACATGTACCGATGACGTACTCGCAGACATCAGATTCCGGATCAAGAAACGCCTGCAAATCAGGACCCAAATCCTCTGAAAGCACGACGGCCGGGATCTTTTCCCCGTTGAGCACAAAAGCCGTAATCTGCACCCCGGGAACCGGAGAAGAAAAAGCCGAGATATCCTCGCCGGCGGGAAGGTCGGAGACGTGGGGCCACTTGAGATAAGCCGAGGAAGTCTCCTGTCCCCAAACCCCGCATTTTCCGGCACTCCAGGAACTCACCTGGAGCGCCTTGTTGACGGCCTCCACCTTGAAACACCATTTTTTATTGACCTCGCCGGGATCAAGGGGAAAGATCCTTGAAAACTGGCGGGTTTCAGCATCCGGCTCCGGATCCCAGAAGGTGTCAAGGACCGGAGCGCCGTCCGCCACTCCGCTCAGCACAAACGCCGCCAGCCCCTCACTTTGGCAGCCCCAGGTTATTTTAAACGCAGGGTTGTGCACATCCCCCACCGGGACAACGGATTCGATCAGCGGCGCTGCCGGCCCTCCCCCCTGTTTCATCTGGGCGACAGTGATGCAGGGAAAGCGGTACATGGCGGAGCCCACGGAGTTTTTGCTGAACACCCGCACCGCGAAACAGGGGGTGTCTGATACGATCGTTTCAATGCCAAGTTCGGAGCACAACGTCTGGGAAGCTGCACTCCGCAGCGTGGCAATGGGACTCATTTTGCCGTTTATCTCCTGGTACACCCTGGCCATCTGTCCCGCCTCGAGCGGCACGCATATCCTGACCGGCATCAGCGGGTAATGCACCATGCCAACGCCGGTAGTAGTTAAACCAACAGGAAGGTAGCCGCAGTTCCATTTCAGGGTCACGCAGCCCACCCTCGAGGAGCACAACGTCCAGTGCTGGTTCTCGAGCACGGCCAGCAGCCTGCCGTTTTTCCCGTAAAAAGAAACCGTGTAGGAACCGCAGGGGTCCATGGCGGGAGTGCAGTAGGAATAAAGCTCATCATCAGGGTTCACGTTCCCGAGCTCCCGCTTCCCTTCGATAAGCTTTCCCCTGTACACGGGCTTCAGATAACCTTCCTCCCCGTCGCCGCAGCTCTCAAAAATACCGAATTCAACCGCCTGGCCAGTCTCGTCGACAATCGAGAGGATGCCGGGACCTGGACAGCCAGTACCCCCCACAAACGACGCCTCGAAGGTACAGTTGTATACTTCAAGCTCGGCCCCGTTCACCTCGGGCTGGGAACGGTCCCAGAGGACGGCCCTGATCGGCGGGCTCATGATGCTCAGGTTGCCGCTGGGATCCCGGGCCGCGACCCTGTACCAGTAGACCTGGTTGTCCGGCTGGGGAGCCGGATCACGGAAAAACATCAGCTTTTTGCCGGTGTCGAGGACCCGGATGTGCGAGCTGTCATTCTGCGGGATTCTGGCCGCCAGAACGCCCGGCAGTGAAACGGGCGGATCGCACGGCGGCGAAGAGCCCTGGTTGCAGAGGATGCCCAGGGGATGGGAATCGGGGTCGCACTTGTCCGCACCGTCCAAATCCTCCACTTCATCCGGCCAGAGATCGTTGTCGCTGTCCGCCCCGCCCCACTTGGAGGCCTCCTCGAAAGAATCAAAACGGAAAACCAGGTAATCCTGAACATTCAGGTCCACGCAGACCGGCTTGCCGGTTTGACATGATTCGTCCGGATAAACGTAGCAGACTTCCTTGGTGGAGCTGCCGCAGATATTTTTGCTTGCGCCATATTCCTTGAGATAATTGATGTTGTTCACCTGGTCCCAGACCAGGGTGAGCCGGGGATGAATCTCCTGGGTCTGCGGGTCGGTCACCATTTCCCGGCGGGCTTCAACGCCCCAGGGCATGACGGGGCCTTCCAGGTCCGGCACCGTCATTTCCACTGGTCCGGCCGTAGCCGAGTAGCCGCCGGCCAGATCCCGGGCCGCCAGGTAGTAGCAGTACGTCGTACCCGGCTCCAGGGCAGTCCCGCTCTGCAGGAAGTCGCCTTCGTCTA
>JAOZRP010000152.1:2561-6209 GCA_029940125.1 bacterium | reverse complement strand
CCATGCCGGAACATCCTGATACCCTGTTGGGTTGCGGGCGTTAAGCCCGCCTTGGGGAGATATGATTGTCTTTCCCGAAATAAAATCGGGGACGGGCTTGCGGCCCGTCCCCGGATTTTATTGGGAAAAATCCCCTATCGGTATAGTATTTGCGCTATTCAATGGGAGGCAGAAGTTTTATCCATGAGCTGTTTTTAAGCCAACGCTTGGTTGTTTTTTCCAGTTCGCCGCTTCCCTTGTAGGAAGTCATGAAATTGTCCAGCCAGTTGATCAGCAGGGGGTCGCCGGCTTGGACGGCAATGCCGAGAGGCTCATAGGTGAACGGTTTTACCAGGGTCATCAGGTCGTGATCCGGGAAGCGGAAGACCGAGATCAGGCAAATGGGATAATCCGCCACCATGGCGCTAACTTTACCGTCCAGCACCATCTTGACGGCATCGTCATATTTTTCCGCCAGCACCATTTTTGCCTTTGGCAGCATACCCTCAATCACCATCTGGCTGGTGGAACCCCGCAAAGCAACCAGGGAAATGTCAGGGTTGTTGAGTTCATTGCCGGATTCCAGCGAGGCGATATTCGTGTCTTTGGTCAGAATTGATTTGCCGGAGATGAAATAGGGTCCGACAAAAGCCACTTCCCGGTTGCGCAGACCGGTGATGGTCATCCCGGAAATTACCATGTCAATTTTACCTGCTTTCAGGGCCGGCAGAAGATCGTGGAACGGCATGGGTTTCAAAGTCAGTTTGACATCCATGTTGCCGGCGATGTATTCGGCCAGGTCGGCATCGATGCCAATTATTTTTCCATCCCTGGTCGTCATGTTCAACGGCGGCATATTGCCGGCGGTTCCAACGATCAGTTCCCCCCTGGAGGCAATCCGGTCAAGTACCGGTGATGCCGACAACTTCTTGGGGTTGTCAGTGTTGTTGACGTACATGCCATTGCAGGCGCCTAAAAAAAGAGGAATCAGGGCCAGCATTACCAGAAATCTTAGTACCTTCATGTTTTTCTCCTTTGAGTTTGTTCTTTTTCCGATCGATAACAATCTATTTATAATTATCTAAATTAATTATATCGTGTTTATCATGTAAGAAATGCTATTGCAAGGGTTAAATTAACTCCATCGTGAAATCTTTGGGAAAGTGGCAATGTCCTGGTCCGGTTTGCCGAAAAAATACTTGTTTCAGCCCGGTATTGTCCGGTTAACAAGTTGCGTGCAGCGACCAAGGCGTCAATTTTTCTGGTCAGATTTGAATATGTATGCTATGGCCAACAGGATTGCGATTGATTTCTAGAAGATTCCGCAGTTGCTTGCGATTGCCTAGCTTTTAAGGAGAACTCTCATGTCGCTGCCCAACCGTTCCCGTATTTTCCGTTTCATTGCGATTTTTCTCCTCCTGCTGCTGTTGGCCGGCTGTGCCACCTTTTCATCGTCACCGCGGCCGGGTGACCTGCTGCAACCGGTCACTACCGAGGCCACCGGAATCTGGCATTCCGGACGCATAGTCTGGCTTGACCTGATTACCCCGGATGCGGCGGCGGCAAAAAAATTCTACGGCGGACTTTTTGGCTGGACCTTCAAAACTCAGGATGATTACGTTGTTATTTCTAACGGCAAACGCCGAATCGGCGGCATCATCGAGATAAAGCCAGAGGAAAAGAGCCTGGTTGAGGCCCAGTGGCTGGCGTCAATGTCGGTTGCCGATATTGATGCCGCTGCCGTTTGGGTTGAAAAACAGGGTGGAAAGATCCTGAACGGCCCGGTGACCATGAAGCAACGCGGCCGGGGTGCTCTGATCAGTGATCCCGAGGGTGCCCGTCTGGTAATTCTTAAAGCCCGCGACGGCGACCCGCCGGAGCGGCAGCCTGGCATCGGGGACTGGCTCTGGCTCGAAGACTGGACCGCCGATCTTGATCAAACTGTCGAGTTCTACCGGAAACTTGGTGGCTACAAAAAAACCATTGCCGGAAATGACTACGTTATTCTTGTTAACGAGGGCAAGTGGCGGGCCGGCATTCGCAAAGTTCAGGAAAAGGTTTTCAGCGGCATCTGGGTGCCGGCCGTTCGGGTTGAAGATGCCGGCCGGCTGATTGCCCGGGTCACGGCTCTGGGCGGCAGGGTCCTGCTGGCTCCCGGCCAGTCGCCGGACAATCCAGATACCGCCCTGATCACCGACAGCAGCGGGGCTTTGCTGATCCTCCAACCCTGGGACTTTGCCGCGGAGGAGGAGAAACCATGATGAAAATCAGAAATTTCGGCCTGTTTCTGTTCCTTGGTGGAGCCTTTTTCCTGTTGGCGGGCTGCGAGAGCGACGGGACCCATTACGTTTCCACCAGCCATTATTCGGTCTACCATGGCTACCACTACCGTCCCGGATACGGCTACTACTATCCCCCTCCTTATTACCCTGATCGACCGCACCGGCCGGATCGTCCCGGCAAACCGCCCGGAAAGCCGCCCCATGGGCCGGTGACCATTCAGCCGATCCCCAAACCTCGGCCGCCGGCCAATATTGGCCGCCCCCGGCCGCGACCGGCACGTCGGCGCCGGGCCCGCTAACGTACATTTTATCCCGGTTCCTTCATTGCTCCTGGCTTTATTTTCTAGAGTAGCTTCCGGCCGTCGCCGAAGGTCGGCCTAGTGCTGCTTCTGCGTCTATGCCAGGTGATTGCCGTTTCGTTCAATCATGGTGCGGGGCTGTTTTTTCTTGGTTGTCAACGGTCTACCGAAGGTTTTCTCACACCGGCTGGAACTGGATGGGAACAGTATGATCAAAAATGTTCATTTGCCGGCAAAATGGCAGGTTTGATTCTGTATCTTGTCTGGATCCTGGAACGATGTAATTGAATTTGTTTGGATAATAAGGAAAACTACCGTTGTTGCGGGTTCCCGGCGGTGTCTTGATGCAGAATGCCGGTAAGCTCAATGACGGCGTCAATGGTGCGGGGGCCGAACCGGGAATATTTTTTTTCATCAACGCAGAAAACCTGTCCTGCCTGTACGGCAGTCAGGTTTTTGAACAGAGGGCGCTGGGCGGGCAGCGGCGACTTGTTCATCGGTCCCCGTTGAACAACATAAACGTCCGGCTGTTTGTCCAGCAAGGTCTCAATGCTGTAATTGACATGCTGCCTGGGCGTTTCAACAATATTGACTCCCCCGGCCAGGTGAATGATTTCGTTGACTATGGATTTTGCCCCGGCGGCAATCAATGCATGGTCATGGTAGCGCACCTCAAAAAAAACCCGTTTCGCAGGTTTCTGTATTCCTTCTTTTTGCCGTTCTTCCGCCAATTTTTCATTGTATTCATCAATGAGCTCAGCTGCCTTTTCCGGACAATGAAACATGTTTCCCAGTGTTTTTAGCAAGGCGTAAAAATCATTAAGTGTATGGGGGTCGGCGGTGAAAACGCTGATGCCGGCTTTTTCCAGGTAGGTCAGGGCTTCGGCAGTCCGGCCCCGGCGATTTTTGGCCAGCACCAAGTCCGGATTCAGGGAAAGGATCTTTTCAATGCTGGGGTTGAAATGGGTGCCGACCCGGGTTTTTTTTAACACTTCGGGTGGGTAGTCATCACTGTTGACCACTCCGACAATGCGTGGCCCCAGTCCCAAGGCGTAGAGGGTTTCTGTAAGCCCGCCATATAGTGAGAT
>JAOZRP010000152.1:0-2461 GCA_029940125.1 bacterium | reverse complement strand
TTTTGCTACTTCCTTCTGAAAACCGCCGCGAAGAGCATGGCCAGCGGCAGAATTTCCAGCCTGCCGGCCAGCATGCCCATGATGTAGGTGAATTTGACCACCCAGCTCAATGAAGCCATTTTGTGGACGGAGAAGTAAAAAGGCCCCATGTTGCCCATGGCTGAAATCATGCCGGAAAAGGACTGCCAGGGACTCAGGTCGGAAAAGGCGGCGGTTACGAAGCTGCCGGCAACGATGATGACCATCCAGCCCCAGAAAAGAGCGGCCACCCGCTGGATTTCCGCTTCGGAAATGACTTTGCCGGAAATTACCAAGGGTACGGATGCCTGCCGGGGGAGGGAAAGGCGGCGAAGGTGGGTTGAAAACAGCCGGGATAAAAAGGCCGCCCGCAAGACCTTGATGCCGCCGGAGGTTGAACCGACGCAGCCGCCGATGATCATCAGGACCAGTAAAACCTGTTTGCTCAGGGCGGGGAAAAAAGCGGCATTGATGTCGGTGGTCAAATACCCGGTGCTGCTGATCAGGGAACTCACCTGGAACAGGGCGGTGCGGAAGAGGTGGTGCAGCAGGCCTAAACTTCTGACTTCCTGGCGGGCAAAGATAATGAGGTGGTCAATGACCACAAGGGCCAGGGCGCCGAAAATGAACGACCAGTACCATTTCATTTCATAATCCCTGAAAATGGCCGTTATGTCCCCGGTAAAGACCTTGTAATGGATAAGAAAGTTGGCCCCGCCGGCGAGCATGAAAATGATAGCCGAATATTCCAGGAACCAGGCGTAGCGGAAATGATGCCGGGCCCAGAAGTCGAAGCTGAGGTCGTGGGTGGAGAATCCCCCGGTTGAGATGCAGGTGAAGCAGTGGTTCAAGGCATCGAAAAAATTCATGCCCCCCGCCCAGAAGCAGAAAAACGAGGCCAGGGTGAAAATGCCGTAAATGGTCCAGAGAATTTTCAGGGTGTGAAAAATTCCGGGAACCGGGCGCGAGACGTCGATTTTGTGTCCCTCGGAACTGAACAGGACGGCGGCGGTGCTGCCGCCCCGGAAGCTGACGGCAATGAAAAAAGAAAGTATTCCCAGGCCGCCAAGCCACTGGGTGAATGAACGCCAGAAAAGAATGCAGCGGGGCATGGCGTCCAGACCTTCGAAGACGGTGATGCCGGTGGTTGTAAACCCGCTGACCGATTCAAAAAAGGCGTCGATAAAAGATTTATGCAGTCCCAGCATGTAGGGAAAGCCGCCGATGATGCCGACCAGAATCCAGCCCAGGGCGGTAATGATCATAGCGCCCATGACCGATGGGGTTTTATAGGAGAAGTTTTTCTGGATCAGTGCCCCCAGGAGTATCGATGCCAGGGCAGGGAGGATAAAGGTCAGGGCGGATATCCGGTGGCCGCCTTCATCATAGAGCCAGTAGGGAACCAGGGGAAGGCACATCATCAGGCCGATCAGCACCAGGAGGGCTCCCAGGTAGTTGAGGATGTAGGAATGTTCTTCAATTTTAAGCCCCAGATTGTGACTGAGCTGTGACATGAATGAAGTCATGGTGGATCATTCCGTAGTGAAAAAATTTCCTGGGTGGCGACCTTTTGCAAGAAATGTCATGCTGAAAAAATAATACCAGTTAATCAAGTATCGGCACTGACGGCCAAAAACTGCAAAAACTTTTAACATTTTTCTTGACAATTCACCAGCTGTTAAGTATTTAATTAAATACTTTATATTCGACGAGGTGAAAATATGAATGAAGAGCAGATATCCCGGATGGCTGGTCTTTTTAAAGCGATATCCCACCCGGTGCGCCTGAAAATGCTCTGTCTGCTGCAGGACCGGGAACTTAGCGTCGGGGCTCTGCTGTCGGCCATGGACTGCAGCGGGGCCAATGTTTCCCAGCACCTCAACATCCTGCGCCGCCAGGGAATCATCGGTTCCCGCAAGGAGGCCAACGTCGTCTACAATCGCATTGTTGACGAGGGGGTGGTGGAAATGATGGCGGCCCTGGAAAGAATTTTCTGTGCCGAAGACTAACGCTGTATTGTAGTTGTTGAGGAGGAGTGGATGAAACTGAGCCAGCGGATGATTGTGGCTTCAATCAGGCATCCCAAAGCGATTGTCTGGTCGATGGTGCTGCTGACCATCGTTCTGGGTGTGCTGATGGTGCGGGTTCGCGTGGATACCGATCCGGAAAATATGCTTTCGGAAAAGGAGGCGGTGCGGATTTTTCACCACCAGGTGAAAAAAGAGTTCAGTTTGTATGACATGATTGTCCTGGGCGTGGTTAATGAAAAGGATGCCGATGGCGTCTTTAACCCGCAGACCCTCAGCCGGGTCCATGAGCTGACGAAATTTATCCGGACCCTGACCTGGGACGACCCCGAACATCCCGGGCGGCGGATCGGCGTGGTCAAGCGGGACCTGATCGCCCCGGGCAACGTGGACAGCATTGAACAGGGAGGCCCCGG
>JAOZRP010000479.1 GCA_029940125.1 bacterium | reverse complement strand
CCTGAATGTATTCCCGACAATTTCTTGTTTTTTATACCCCTCAAGGGGGTACTGAGAAGAGTGACAGCCTTTCAGGCGTAAGGTGCTAAAAAGGTCGCGGGGCAGATCCATTGCCGTCCGTCGGCCTGGATCTGCCCCGCTATCGGAGAAAGGAGGGGAGGGTGGTCGATTTAATCCTTCATTATGGTTTTTGTACGGGTTTGGAAATCGAAACCAGAAAAATGATTCTGGCTATTTTGCACTTCCTTTTTTCTTTAAAGAAATTTTTCCTCGCCTGTATTCTCTTCCTCAACTCGGCGTTCCGGCGTTGATGCTTCAGCCGCGCCGCCACGGACTTGCCGTTGTTGGTCATCGTTTTCAACCGGGACGGTTCGACCTGGTTCAGAGGAATGAGTTCCCGCTGCAAGAATTGCTGCATGTTTCCATTGGAGTTCTGAATCTGTAACGGTAATTGTTCCTGGGTGGCGGGGATGTTTCCCCAGCAGTCAGCCAGGAACAGCCCCCCTAAAATCCCCAGCAGCAGGATTAGGATGAGTATGCTTTTCCGCGTGAGGGTCAGGATGGGATCACCGCGAACAACCCTACGAATCTCCTCGTAGCTTTTGATGGTGTCGGCTTGGTTGTACATCATCTCCTCCGTAGTCTCTTTATCGGCGGTTAATACGTAAACTTTATGTTTATATGATTAATCCATGCTTAAAGAGCAGCAACAATGATACCAACGTGAAAATAATTTGAAAAAACCAATAAATACAAGAGGATATGCCTTGACAGGGAAATATTAAAAAAAGCTCATAAATATCTTGGCGTACCACTTCCCTCCCCTTGATTACGGTTTCGTAAAATTATCCGTGAATCTTGTTATCCGAGGGAAAGGAGGAAAAGGAGATTGACGGGTGAGATGGCGGAGGAGTTCTTTTTTGCCGCCGGCGTAAGTGAAAGGGCTTGATTGTAGCGAAATAACTACAGCTTACAGGGCTTTTCGGCGGAAGAGATTCACGTCAATCTGGTGCTTTTTGATCAGGTTGTAAAAATCGACCCGGTGGCGTCCTGACAACTGGGCTGCCTGGCTGACATTTCCCTTGGTGATGTTAAGGACGTTGATAATGTAATCGCGCTCAAACTGCTTTTTGGCATCCTGCATGGTGGTTGCCGGAATCTGGGCTTTGCCGGGCAGGGAGGGAAACATGTCGTCGGGGGTGATAAATTCACCGCTGGCCACCGCCAGGGCGTACTGAATCTTGTTTTCCAGTTCCCTGATGTTGCCCGGCCATTGGTAGACCATCATTTTCTGCAGGGTCAGCTGGTCGAAGCCAATGACGCTGTCTTTATGCAGTTCCTGCCGGTAATGCTCAAGAAAGTGCTGGGCCAGCAGGGGAATGTCTTCATGGCGCTCCCGCAGCGGCGGCAGGTTGATGGGGATGACATAGATGCGGTAGAAAAGGTCCTCGCGGAACTTTCCCGCCTTGACCTGCTGCTCCAGGTCCTGGTTGCTGGCGGCGATGATCCGGACGTCGATATGCACCTCCTGCTTCGATCCCAGGGGGAAGACGCACCTCTCCTGGAGAACCCGGAGCAGTTTGACCTGGAAGGAAGGGGAGGTTTCGGTGATTTCATCCAGGAAAATGGTGCCTCCGTCGGCCCGCTGAAAAATGCCGGCATGGTTTTTTGCCGCCCCGGTAAAAGCCCCCTTGGCGTAGCCGAACA
>JAOZRP010000151.1 GCA_029940125.1 bacterium | reverse complement strand
CCGAGCGGGGACGGACAAAAGTGCTCAGCCGGCGGCTCAACAACCGGCGAAACCAGCGCCGCCGGGAAACCTCCATCCGCTCCCGACGAGACCTGTACCAGGAGATTGTCCGCCTGCTGGACCGCCTGAGCCACCAATTGCAGGAGCAAGGCAAGGACATCAACTTTTCCTTCCTGGAAGTACCGGAAGGCTTCATGCTCCGGGCCTACGACTGCGGCACCGACCAGCAGGTATGCCAGTTGATCAGTGAGCGGTTCATCCACTCGCCAGAAAAGCTCAGAAAGCTGATCATTGAAGCCATCACCGGCATGGGCACCCTTTTCGATGCCCGCATTTAACCGGCGTAGGACTCACACCCGAAACATTCAAAGGGCATCGCCAGAATCCCACCCTGACTGTGCAAAAAGAGAAAATCATTGACAAAGACGAGCCGGATAGTTTATGAACGGCCCTATATTTGCCGAAGTGGTGGAACTGGTAGACACGCTATCTTGAGGGGGTAGTGGGTTACGCCCGTGCCGGTTCGAGTCCGGCCTTCGGCACCATCGATGGCAAAAGGCTGAAATCTTAGTAGATTTCAGCCTTTTCTTTTATTGAGTGCATCCAGGTGTGTTTGAGTGTTCTTCCAATCGATTGGCACCGGCATCCTATTTGAGTTGAGATCATGGCAGAAAAATGCTGCCGCCTGACCGTGGCAACGCCGCCAGATTCAACCAATTCTTTGATCAGGAAAGCATTTTTTAAGATTGAAGTCTCCAGGGCATGCTGCTAATGTATTTTTACGGAAACAACCGGAGGGCAACTCCAACAGCTGTATTTCAGGAGGCGATATGGAGAAAATAAAAATCGGGATAATTATCTGCGACCGCTACCGCCGGTGTGCGGGTGGGAAATGCTTCAGATCTCTGCGAAACCGGGAAGGCGCCTTCAGCAGGTACCAGAACAAAGAAGTTGAGCTTGTCGGCTATACCAGCTGCGACGGCTGTCCCGGCGGGAACATCGAATACGCGGTGGACGAAATGAAGGGAAACGGAGCAACGGTGCTGCATCTTGCCACCGGGCTGGTTGTCGGCTACCCTCCCTGCCCCCATATTGAGTATTTCAGTAACTTTATCAAAACCAAATATGGCCTGGAAGTCGTTTACGGCACGCACCCCATACCGCAAAAATACCTCAACATGCACCGTCAGCTGGGCACCTGGGATAATCCCGAATGGCAGGAAATCATTCAACCAACATTAGTGGACGAGAAAACTCGCTTATCCTATGATTGACAAGCACGCATGCTTGTTGAAACAGGGGAATGAGTTGGGAAGCCAGCGATGAAAAAATATCTGGTGGGCCTTGTCATCGGCACGGTTGTTGGAACTGCTGTCGGCTTTGTAGTTAAATGCGTCGGCAGCACCTGACCGACAACCGCCAACCCATGGTCATGGGCGGTTGTCGGGGCGGTCACCGGCCTCATGCTGGGACATTATTCAGGCCGCTGAGGTGCGGGAGGCGGTCTGAAAAGCAGCTGAAGTCAAAAAAGTTGCTGTCCTCCCGACAGACGTTCGCTTTTCAAGGCCTCAAAGCCGGAGATGATGTCCAGAAGTTCCTCGGTGATGAGGCTCTGCCGCTGCTGGTGGAATTCATTGTTCAGGACCCCGAGTTTTTCCTCGATATTTTTTTCAGCCCTCTGCATGGCAGCCAGACGGCTGGCATTTTCACTGGCCAGGGAATAGGCCAGGGCCCGGAAGACGGAAATAAAAATGTGCTGGCGGACGAGAGCGGCAAACAGCGGTTCCCGGTCCATGGTATAGGTGGGCAGCGAGGAGCCCGGCCATTTTTTCCGACTCAGGGTTTCCAGCCATTCCCGGTCTTCCGGCAGCAGTTTGAACATCCGGGGCCGGAAATTCAAGCCGGATTCCTGCTGATTGTAAAAAAGCAGGACCCGGTCCAGCCGCCGTTCCCGGCGCCAGGCATCCAGGTCGAGGAGAATTTCTTCCACGACCCCAGTAATTCCCACCACCGACCCAGGGACCCTGAACGTCCTTTCCACCGGCAGGCCTTCATCCTTCAGGATGGCGGCCACCTTTTCCCCCACCGCTAAAATCGGCCGCCTGGAAGGGTCAAGCTCCAGGTAGTTTTTGATCGACATCAGCAAAAAAGACGCCACCTGGTCGTTCAGGGAACCGCACATGCCGGTGTCGGAACCGACAACGACGGTTCCCAGGCTTTCCTGGCGGGCCGGGCGGGCCACCGGTCGGGCCGTCAACCTCAGGTCATCCCGACGGCTCAGGGCCACCTGCAGTCCCATTTCTATTGTTTCACCGTAGTCCGCCGCCGAGGCGGCAGCCCGTTCAAACTGGCGAATGTTGACGGCCGCCAGCGATTTCATCGTTTTGACCACGGACAGGAGCTTGTCCGTGCTCCTGATCCGGTTTTTCATCGCTTCCAGGCTGCGCATGCCGTTTATCCCCGCGTTTCCTGCATGAGAACCTCTTTTTCCCGGCTCATCAGCTGCCGCAGCTGTTCCAGGTCCTCGTCACTCATCATTTCCCCTTTTTCCAGGCGCCGCACCAGCTCAGGGAGGCGCTGGCCGACCACCCGGCGAAGGCGCTCTTCAGCCGCGGGAACCGCCGCCAGCGGCAGGTCGTCAAAAAAACCGCCGGTAACCGCCACCAGGGCGGCAACCTGTTCGGCAACCCCCAGGGGCGCTGACTGGGGCTGCTTCAAAATCTCCCTTACCCGGCGCCCCCGCTCGATGGCCAGCCGGGTGGCGTCGTCAAGGCGGGTCCCGAAACGGGAAAAAGCCTCCAGCTCCACAAACTGGGAATAGGAAAGCCGCAGGTCTCCCGCCACTTTCCGGTAGGCGGGCAGCTGGGTTTTGCCGCCGACCCGGGAAACCGACTTGCCCACATCCACGGCCGGCATGATGCCCTTTTGAAAAAGCAGCGGGTCCAGGTAGATCTGGCCGTCGGTGATGGAGATGATATTGGTGGGAATATAGGCGGAAATATTCTGGGCCTCGGTTTCGACAATGGGCAGGGCGGTCATCGAACCGCCGCCAAGCTCCAGGCTCAGGTGGGTAAAACGCTCCAAGAGCCGGGAATGGATGTAAAAAACATCGCCGGGGAAGGCTTCCCGGCCGGGCGGCCGGCGCAGCAGCAGGGAAATTTCCCGGTACGCCCGGGCGTGATGGGTCAGATCGTCGAAAACCACCAGCACGTCGCGGCCCTGCTCCATGAAATATTCACCCATGGTGGCCGCCGCGTAGGCGCTGAAAAACTGGACGCCGGGCGGGTCGTTTTCCCTGGCCACCACCACAATGGTGTAATCCATCGCCTGGTGTTCGCGCAGGGTGGCAATCACCCGGGCTACGGCCGTCGCCCGCTTGCCGATGGCGCAGTAAATGCAGACCATGTCTTCATCTTTCTGGTTGATGATCGTATCCACAGCGATGGCGGTTTTGCCGGTCTGCCGGTCCCCGAGGATCAATTCCCGCTGCCCCCGGCCGATGGGAACCAGGGCGTCAACAACCTTCAACCCGGTCTGCAGCGGCACCGTGACCGGGGCCCGGTCCATGATTGCCGGGGCCG
Source organism: bacterium (assembly GCA_029940125.1). Lineage (GTDB taxonomy): Bacteria > Desulfobacterota > Anaeroferrophillalia > Anaeroferrophillales > Anaeroferrophillaceae > DQWO01. The sequence continues at coordinate 2,648 of JAOZRP010000151.1, read as the reverse complement.
GCCGCTCCACCGGCCAGCGTTTCGTCAACCCCAGCCGGCCGGCATTGTCAAGGGGCCGGCCCTGGGGACTGACGACCCGGCCGAGCAGGGCTTCGCCGACCGGGATGTCCAGCACCCGTCCCGTCCGCCGCACTTCGCCGCCGGCCCGCAGTTCCTTGCTGTCGTCCAGCAGGACAACCCCGGTTTCATGGGCATCCAGGTTGAAAGCCATGCCGAGGCGCTGGCCGGGAAAACTCAAGACTTCCGCCGCCTTGACTCCCTGCAGACCGGCAACCCGAACGACGCCGGCACCCACCTGGGTAATGGTTCCCACTTTTTCCAGATGCAGCTCCGGCCGGTAGGCGGCCAGGGTCCGTTCCAGCAACGCGAACGAATGCGCCAGGGACAGCTCCAAGGTCCGGTTTTCCCCCTTCATGGCGTTTCACCTCCGCCGGCTGCCGGCTCCCCGGGGCTGCGGTCGCGGGTTTCCGTCTCGGTTTCCAGGATCTCCCGGATGCTGGTCTCCAGGTGAGTCAAGTATTCTTCCAGGTTCCAGGCAATTTTCTGGCCGCTGCTGACCAGTTCAATGCCCAGGACCATTTCCGGCACGGTTTCATACTCCACCTTGATGTCCTCGCCCAGCACCCGGTGCAAAACCGCACTGATTTTACGGCGTTCGGCCGGAGACAGGGCGCCGGCACTGCGGAGCACCACCAGGCCTCCTGCCTTCATGATGCTGTCCACGGCCTCCTGCCGCTCATCGCTGTCCATCCCTTCCAGCCGCCGGAGAAAGGCGTCAACAACTTTTTTCTCAATGCCGGCGTCGGCCAGATCCGCCAGCACCCGGCGGCTGACCGCCAGCACCTGGCCGGCGGCCGTCAGCCGCAGCTGGCGCAGGAACGATTCCTGCTCCCGACGCAGGGCCTCTCGCCACCCGGAGCGCAGCAGGTCGATTTCCTCCCTGGCCTTCTGCAGGGCTTCCTCACGGCGACGGGCGGCTTCAACCTCGACCCGGGCCAGGACCTCGTCACGCTTCTGGTCTATTTCCCGATTTTTCTGGCGATAGACTTCACGTTCCCGTTCCGCTTCCTGCCGCAGGGACTCCGCCTCCAGCAGGCGGGAATGAATCTTTTCCTCGCGCTCATCCATCGCTTTAATGACCCGGTCATAGAGAAAATATTTCAGCAGGGCCATCAGAATCAGGAAATTGACAATCTGGGCGGCAACGGTAAACCAGTCGATCAGCACGGCTCACCCTCCCGCTTTACTGAGGAAATAATTCCAGAACGGATTGGCAAAAATAAGAATCATGGAAATGACCAGGCAGTAAATGCCGGTCGATTCGATCATCGCCAGGCCGACAAACAGGGTTCGGGTAATGGAATTGGTTTCGTCCGGCTGCTGGGCAATGGAACTGAGCGCCTGGGATACGGCCCGACCTTCACCCAGGGCCGGGCCGATGGCGCCGATGCCGATGGTCAGGCCGGCAGTGAAAATGGAAACCATGCCGATAAGACAGAGACTATCCATGCTCATGCTCTCCTTTCTGTTCTTTCTTCAGTTGCACACTTTCATGAACTTTGAGGGCGGCGGCAATGTACACCATCGCCAGGACGGCAAAGATATAGGCCTGGATAAGGCCGGTCAGCAGCCCCAGAACCTGCATGAAGATGGGAAAGACCAGCGGTGCCAGGGCGAGAAAAATGGCGGCGATTTTGGCCCCACTCATGATGTTGCCGAACAGGCGCACCGCCAGGGCCAGGGTGCGGGACAGCTCGCCGATGACATTGAAGGGCAGCATGAAGATCGTCGGCTTCAGGTAATTGCCCAGGTACTGCCGGAATCCCTGGTCCCGGATGCCGTACCAGGGCACGGCCAGGAAAACGCAGATCGCCAGGGCCGCGGTGGTGGACAGGGAGGCGGTGGGGGCGATGTAGCCGGGAACCACGGCCAGGAGATTGGCCACCACGATAAAAATGAACAGGGTGCCGATGAACGGCAGGAACCTGTCCGGCGGCTGCCGGCTGATCTCCCCGATCTGCTTCCGGATGGCGGCAACGACAATTTCCAGCAGGTTCTGCCAGCGGGACAAACGCAGGTCGCTGGACAGGTTCCTGGTGGCCAGCCAGGAGCCCCCTACCAGCACTCCCATGATCAGCCAGGTAAAAATCATGGTGGCATTGATGGAAAAAGGACCGGAATGCCAGAGAACCACCTGGTCCGGACTGATCAGCCTGATGTCCATCAGCAGGCTCCCCCGGCCGGCTGGAACGGCTTTTGCGGCTGCAGCCAGCGCACCAGCAGAAAACGCATGACGACAAAGCCCAGCAGGCTGGCCAGCATTCTTTCCCAGCAGCCCGCCATCACCAGGTAGAAAGCGGCCATGCTGACCGCGGCGCGGACCAGGTAGCTGCCCAGGGTCCAGGCGGCGGGACAGCGCACCCGGGGCAGGCGGCGGACCGTCAGCCACAGGGCCAGGAAATAAAAGCCGCCAATGCCCAGGCCGGCAACAAAGGCCAGGCCCAGATCAGCCATATTGCTCTGGATAATAATCATCGATTCACCTCCCGAATACCAACTCTTGAGTTCTGATTTCTTGATCCAGGAATTTTCTTGGATGTTCCGGCATGGCTCTCGCTCATTCTCGCCGGCCGTCCATGGCCGGCTCC
>JAOZRP010000150.1 GCA_029940125.1 bacterium | reverse complement strand
GAGAGCCATGCCGGAACATCCTGATACCCTGTTGGGTTGCGGGCGTCAAGCCCGCCTTGGATGATTTCAGGTTTTTATTCTTTTGGGAAATATCCATTCAGGTAAGAGGTCATGGGCCATTGTTTTTTGGCTGGTTCAGGAACAACGGCAAAATATCCGCTATGGTATATATATTGCTTTTCCAGAGCGGATATAATTCAGGTAATTAACTGATAATGTCGACAATGGGCGTGGAAATGAAAAAAGGAGTCTGTCAATGGTGGAAATCAGAAAACTGAAAACGGCGAAATTGATGAAAAAAGTGATGGCTGATCACTTTTACGAAATAGACGCGGCAATGAAGGCCGGCAACCCCAAGGTTGCCTGGTGCACCAGCGTTGGGCCGGCGGAGTTGTTGCGGGCCATGGGGTTTGTGGTTTATTTCCCGGAAAATCATGCCGCCATCCTCGGGGCGACCCGGACGGCGACCGATTACATCCCGGTGGCCAATGCCATTGGCTATTCCCCGGAAATCTGTTCCTACCTGACGGCGGATGTCGGGGCGTACCTGAAAGGCTTTACCCCGCTGGCCAAAATTTATGACGGGATCGAGTCAATTCCCAAACCTGATGTCCTGGTTTACAATACCAACCAGTGCCGCGACGTCAAGGACTGGTTTGAATGGTATGCCCGTCGCTGGGATGTCCCCTGCCTGGGGATTGAAAGCTACGTCAACGTCGGCGAGGTTACGGAAACCCATGTGCAGGGAATTGCCGGCCAGTTCAAAAAGCTGGCGGACGATTTGACCGCGGCGACTGGCAACAAGCTGGACATGGACAAGCTGGCGGAAACCGTGTGGCTGTCGCGCAAATGTTCCGACCTCTGGAAAGAGGTATTGGAAATGGCGACCCACAAGCCCAGCCCCCTGACCTTTTTTGACGGCACCATTCACATGGGACCGGCGGTGGTTATGCGCGGTACCCAGGTGGCGATCGACTACTATGAAACTTTGCTGGAAGAGCTGCGCGGCTGGGTGGCCGAGGGCGTGGCAGCCGTGCCGGGTGAGAAATTCCGGATTTACTGGGAAGGGATGCCTATCTGGGGCAAGTTGAGGGAAAACGCCGAGCTGTTCCTGCGGCTGAAGACCGCGGTGGTGGCTTCGACCTATTGCAACAGCTGGATTTTCACCGCCCTGGACGGCAATGATCCCTGGAATTCCATGGCCCGGGCCTATACGGAGCTGTTCATTGTCCGCGATGACGACTACAAGGAAGAGTATTTCATCAAGATGAAAGAGCTCTTCGATTATGACGGCGTGATTTTTCACGATGCTAAGACCTGTCCCAACAACTCCAACTGCCGTTACGGTCTGCCCCAGCGGCTGCAGGAAAAGGCCGGGGTCCCCTTCGTGACCATCGACGGCGATCTCAATGACCTGCGCTGTTATTCCGAGGAACAGGCCATTACCAAGATTGAAGCTTTCATTGAACAACTGGGAGAACGTCAGTAATGATGCAGGAGCTTTATGCCGGGGTGGACGTGGGTTCAACGACCACCAAGGCGGCACTTGTTGATGATTCCGGGACCTTGCTGGCCGATGCGGTGGGCAAGAGCGGCTTCGATTTCGCCGGGGCGGCCGAGGAGGTTTTTGCTCAGGTGCTGAAATCCGCCGGGGTTGAACGCCAGCAGGTGAAAAGGGTGGTTTCCACCGGCTATGGCCGGCGCAACGTCGCTTTTGCCGACGAGATGCGAACCGAAATTTTCTGCCATGCTGCCGGAGCGTACCATTATTTTCCCGAAACCCTGACCATCATTGACATCGGTGGGCAGGACAATAAAATTATTCGGGTCAACGCCGCCGGTGAGCGGGAAACCTTTGCCATGAACCGCAAATGCGCCGCCGGAACCGGGGCGTTTATTGAAGAAATTTCCTATCGTCTGGGGCTGGAGTTGAGCGACCTTAACGGCATGGCGGAGAAAAGTGAACATGAAGTCAGCATCGGTTCTTTCTGCACCGTTTTCAGCTGCACGGAAATTCTCGGCCTGCTGCGCCGGGGGGCAAAGCCTGAAGACATCGTCAAGGGGGTGTTTCGTTCGGTGGTCAAGAGAGTGGTGGAAATGGGGGCCATTGTCGGTAAAGTGGTGCTGACCGGCGGCGTGGTGGCCCACAATCCGATTATTGCCGACATGGTGGCTGAAATGACTGAAAGCGAGGTGGTGACGGCCCCGCATCCTCAGACCATCGGTGCCTACGGAGCGGCGTTGGCCGCCAGGAATTTGTAAGGGTAGAAAAACCAAAAATAAAGGCTGGTTTAAAAAAAAGCCGCCTGAAATCTGGAATAAGGGGAGAGTTGCATATGTTGGATGCATTGTTCAGACCTCAATCAGTAGCCGTCATCGGCGCTTCCAACCGGGAGCTGACCATTGGCTACCGCATTGTTCAAAACCTGGTGGACAGCGGCTATAAAGGACCGATTTTTACCGTCAATCCCAAGGCTCCTTTTGTCAAGAACTTTGTTGCCTACAAGGATATCAGGGACATTCCCCTTGATGTCGACCTGGCGCACATCATCGTCAAGAATACCCGGGTTCCGGCTGAAATTGAGAAGTGCGGGGAAAAAGGGGTCAAGGTGGTGATCGTCAATACCGCCGGTTTCCGCGAAATCGGGGCCGAGGGCATTGAGCTGGAAAAGGAAATGCTGGCAATTGCCAAGAAGTATGGAATCAGGGTTTTTGGACCCAACTGCCAGGGAGTGATGAACTCGGATCCGGAAGTGCGGGCCTATTGCAATTTCACCTTTACCAAAATGGTTCCCGGAACCATTTCGGTGATGGCCCAGTCCGGCGGCGTCGGCGAAGTGATCAACAACCGCCTGTATGAGATGGGCCTGGGATTTCGCATGTATGCCTCCTACGGCAACCAGTCGGACATCAATGCCACGGAAATCCTGGAATACTGGGGCAAAGACCCGGGTACCAAGGTTATTCTGCTCCATATTGAAACCCTGTCGGATGCCGCCGGTTTTGCCAAAGTTGCGGCTGAAATTACCAAAAACAAGCCGATCCTGGCCATGAAAACCGGGAGGACCAAGCTGGGGGCCAAGGCCGTATCGTCCCATACCGGCGGCATGATGGAGGTGGATGCTTCCACCAACCTGCTGCTGGAAAAGTGCGGCATCCTGACCTTCAACGACGAGGAAGAGCTGTGCCAGGCGGCCAGGGCGCTGTCGGCCCTGCCGGTGGCCGGCGGCAACCGGGTGGCGATCATTACCAATACCGGCGGCCCGGGAATCATCGTTACCGATGAAATTATCGAGCGCGGCTGCGAGATGGCCGAGTTGAGCCAGGAGAGCCAGGAAATCCTGCGGGAGAACCTCTATGCGGAGGCTTCCATTGCCAATCCCGTGGACGTTCTGGCCACGGCGACGCCGGAACATTACCGGCTGGCGGCGGAAACCTTGATGAAAGACCCCAACGTCGACATCGTTTTCGTCAACTTCATTACCCCGTTCTTTGTTGATACGGAAGGCGTGGCCCGGGGCCTGGTGGAAGTGGCCCGGGAGGCGTCCAAGCCGATGATTGTGGTGGCGATGACTGAAAAGGAAGGCTGGGCGGCAACCCTGAAGATTTTTGCCGATGCCGGCATTCCGACCTTCGACCTGCCCGAAGTGGGCGGCCGGGTGGCGGCCTCGATGGCCCGTTATGCCCGCCTGAAGCAGCGGCAGGATTCCACCCCGGTGAGCTACAATGATATTGACCAGTCCGTCGCCGCCCGCTTGATCGAGAAAACCCGCAACGCCGGCCGGCAGTTCATGTCCCAGTCCGATGCCTTCAGCCTTCTCAACGCCTACGGGCTGCCGGTTATTGCCAACAGTGAGGTAAGCGATGTTGCCGGTGCTTTGGCGGCGGCGGCGGAAATAGGTTTTCCGGTAACCTTGAAGGTGGAATCAGAGGACGTTGTTCATAAATCGGATGCCGGCGGGGTGGTGCTCAACCTTGGCACCGATGAAGCGGTGGAAAAAGCCTTTGCCGATTTAAGCCGTTCTTTTCCCGGTAGCCGGGTGTTTGTGCAGAAGTACCTTAATCCCGGGGTGGAAGTCATGGTTGGCGCCCACCGGGAAAACCCCGAGCTTGGGCATGTGGTGGCCTTTGGGCTGGGCGGCATCTTTGTTGAAGTTCTTAAAGACGTGGTTTTCAAACTCAATCCGCTTTCCATGGAGGATATTGCCGCCATGGTCCGGGGCATCAAGGGCTATCCCATTCTGGCCGGCATTCGCGGCCAGGAAGGGGTGGATCTGAAAAAGATAGAGGAGCTTATCGGGCGCCTCTCCATCTTGCTTGACCACCACCCGGAGATCGAGGAAATGGATCTCAACCCGGTTTTTGTCTATCCTCAGGGTCAGGAGCCCGGCCTGGTGGATGTTAGAATTAAATTATCCTGAGTTGGAAAGCTGGTTGCGTAAAATTATAGGAGGCTACTTATGGCATTATGGCTGAATCTGGGGGAAATATTTCGCGTCAACGCAGTCAAGTATCCGCAGAATATCGCCTTTTGCGATCAAAACAGGCGTTTTACTTTTCCCCAATCGAACCAGAGGATCAATCAGCTGGCCCACGCCCTGCTGGCCATGGGACTGCAAAAGGGCGATACGGTTTCCTGCTTCCTGGAAAACTGCATCGAAATTTGCGAACTGTACATTGCCTGTGCCAAAATCGGGGTGGTTATCAATCCGATCAATTTTCGTCTGGTGGCGCCAGAAGTTGAATATATTGCCAACAACGCCGATGCCAAGGCCATCTTTGTTCACGATGAATTCGTACCGGTTATCCAGCAGGTCCGGGATAAACTGACCCAGGTCAAAGAGTTCATTGTGGTCGGCTCGCCCCGGGACGGCTACCGGGAATATGAAGACCTGCTTGGCTCCCAGTCGCAGGATGAGCCCCGGGCGTCGGTGAAGCCGGCTGACCCCTGGATACTGCTGTACACGTCCGGGACCACCGGCCGCCCCAAGGGCGTGGTCCGTTCCCATGAATCGTATATCGCCTTTTACCTGATCAACGGCTGCGATTTTTTCTTTGGTCCCAAAGACATGGTGCTGACCTGCATGCCTCTCTGCCATGTCAATACGACCTTCTTTTCTTTTACGGTTACCTACCTGGGGGGCGGCAACTACATCCATCCGGCCCGCTCTTTCCGGCCGGCGGAAATCCTCAAGGTAGTGCAGGAGCAGGGGATTACCTTCATCTCGCTGATTCCCACCCATTACAACCTCATTTTCAGCCTGCCGGAGGAAGAACTGAAAAGCTACGATCTTTCCTCGATCAACAAGCTGCTCTGTTCCTCGGCCCCGGCCCGGGTGGAGCATAAAAAGGCGATCCTGTCGCTGATTCCCGGGGTGAAGCTTTTTGAAGGCTACGGTTCAACTGAGGCCGGCATTGTCACCACCCTGATGCCGGAAGACCAGCTGCGCAAGCCGGGGTCCATCGGCAAGGAGTCGGCGGGTACGGATCTGGTGAAAATCCTTGACGAGAACGGGAAGGAGGTTCCCCAGGGGGAAGTTGGGGAGTTGTATTCCCGCGGCCCCATGCTGTTTGACGGCTATTACAAGCTGCCCGAGGCGACGGCCGAGGCCTTCGTTGGGGAGTATTTCAGTGCCGGAGACATGGCCCGCCAGGATGAGGACGGCTATTACTACCTGGTGGACCGCAAGAAGAACATGATTATTACCGGCGGCGAGAATGTCTACCCCTCCGAGGTGGAAAATGTTCTGGTAGCTCACGAGGCGGTTTTTGACGTGGCGGTTATCGGCCTGCCCCATGAAAAGTGGGGTGAACAGGTAACCGCGGTGGTCATCCTTAAAGACGGCAAAACGACGACGGCGGAAGACTTGAAAGCCTTTGCCAGGGATCAGCTGGCGCCGTATAAATGCCCGAAGGATATTATCTTTATCGCTGCGGATGAAATGCCGCGCACCGGCACGGGAAAAATCCTGCACCGGATTCTGCGCGACCGCTATGGCAAAAAACCAAGTTGAGCGATCAGCCGTTGGCTGTTAGCGTTTAGCCTTGAAAAGCTAGGGCTTTATGTTCATGGGAACCAGGCCCCAACGGGTGAAAGCTTGCAATAGCTAATAACATGTAATCATTAAGCCAAGGCGGGCTTAACGCCCGCAACCCAAATTAGGGATAAGGATGTTCCAGCATGGCTTTCGCTCATTCTCGCCGGCCGTCCATGGCCGGCTCCGAGGCGTCCGC
>JAOZRP010000478.1 GCA_029940125.1 bacterium | reverse complement strand
GGAGCCGGCCATGGACGGCCGGCGAGAATGAGCGAGAGCCATGCCGGAACATCCAGTTTTCCTCAAGCCAGGATAATTTCCGTTTTCAACTTCCGGATCAGATCCCGCAGTTCGGCGGCCCGTTCAAAGTTGAGTTCCCTGGCTGCCTTGTCCATTTCCTTTTCCCAGGCCCTGATGGTTCGCTCACAGACCTTGACGCCCTGGGCCAGGATTGCTTCCAGATCAACGTCCCCGGCTTCCGCCTCGCTGGATTCGGCTCCATAACCGGCATCAATCGATTCCTGCACCCTTTTGACCACCGTCTGCGGCGTAATGCCATAATCCTTATTGTACTGCTGCTGAACCTGCCGCCGCCTCTCCATCTCGCTGATGGCGCTGCGCATGGAGCCGGTCATCCGGTCGGCATACATGATCACCATGCCGTGCAGGTTGCGGGCCGCCCGGCCGGAGGTCTGGATCAGCGACCGGTGCGAACGCAGAAAGCCCTCCTTGTCGGCATCCAGGATGGCCACCAGCGACACCTCCGGGATGTCCAGGCCTTCCCGCAGCAGGTTGATGCCCACCAGGACGTCAAAAGTTCCCAGCCGCAGTTCGCGGATAAGTTCAGTCCTTTCCAGGGTGTCGATGTCACTGTGCAGGTAGCGGACCTTGAACTCCAACTGCTGGAGATAACTGCAAAGATCTTCCGCCATTCTTTTCGTCAGAGTGGTGACCAGCGCCCGTTCACCGCGGCCCACCACCTCCCGGAGCCGCATGATCAGATCGTCCACCTGGCTGGCGGCCGGCAGCACCTTGACTTCCGGATCAACCAGTCCGGTCGGCCGGATGATCTGCTCTACCACGTGTTCGGGCCCGGCATGCTCCAGTTCGTAGTCGCCCGGGGTTGCCGAAACGTAGATAATCTGGTTGACCATCTGTTCAAATTCCTCGAACCGCAGCGGCCGGTTGTCCAGGGCCGAAGGCAGGCGGAAGCCGTATTGAACCAGGGTTTCCTTGCGCGACCGGTCGCCGCGGTACATGCCCCGCAGCTGGGGTATGGTCACGTGGCTTTCATCAATGATCAGCAGGTGGTCGCGGGGCAGGTAGTCCATCAGCGTTGGCGGCGGCTCCCCGGCCTGTCTTCCGGTCAGGTGGCGGGAATAGTTTTCAATTCCCTGGCAATGCCCCATCTGCTCAATCATTTCCAAATCGAACATGGTTCTTTGTTCCAGGCGCTGGGCTTCCAGCAGCAGGTTTTCCGCCTTGAGGAACTGCAGCCGCTCCTGCAGTTCCTGCCGGATGGCCTTCATCGCCTTGGTCCGGTTCTCTTCCGGGGTCACGTAATGGCTGGCGGGATAGACGGTAAATTTCACCCGTTTTTCAATGATCCTGCCGGTCAGGGGGTCAAAAATGGCCAGGCCGTCCAGTTCGCTGCCGAAAAATTCCAGCCGCAGGGCCGTTTCCTCCATGTTGGCCGGAAAAATGTCAACGACCTCGCCCCGAACCCGGAAGGTGCCCCGGTGAAAATCAATGTCGTTGCGCTGGTACTGGATGTCCACCAGCTTGCGCAGGATTTCCTCACGCTGGTTTTCCCGGCCCACCTCAAGGTACAAGAGCATGTCCTGGTAGGCTTCCGGGGAGCCCAGACCGTAGATGCAGGAAACGCTGGCCACGATGATGACGTCCTCCCGCTCCAGCAGGGCCACGGTGGCCGCGTGGCGCAGCTTGTCAAT
>JAOZRP010000149.1 GCA_029940125.1 bacterium | reverse complement strand
TTGGGTTGCGGGCCTTAAGCCCGTCTTAGAAGGTATATTCCTGGTCATCGGACAATGAATACACCATAATCGAAACATCATGGAGCTTGCCATCGCTTTCCATGAAAAAATCATCCAGCTCCGCCTGGCGCTTGAAGCCCAGTTTGCGGAAAGCCTTGATCACCGAAATCTGATCCGAAACCACCTGGGCCACCAAAAAGCGCAGGCCGAGGCTGCCGCCCAACTGGATCAGCTCCTTGAGCAGCAGGGAACCCAGGCCGACCCCGCGGAATTCCCTGGTCAGGAAAATGCGCAGTTCGCCCACGTGACGCAACGCCCCGCGCTGCAGGTGCAGGGTGGCGTCGCCGACCAGTTTATCGTTGTGCAGGGCCAGCAGCGGCATGACCTTGTCATAGTCAAGATTTTCAAACCAGGAGGCAATAATCTCCGGGTCCCGGACATCGTCGTACAGGAAGCGCAGGTCTTCGTCCGACGCCGTCAAAAACATGGAGGTTACCGCTTCACGATCATCAGCAGCCATCGGCCGGATCAATATCCGCCGCCGGTTCCCGGTATGGACAAACTTACGATACACTTTCAGATTCATTCAATCCTCCATCCAATAACACTCCGGCCGGCATGAAGCGGCCCTGAATCAAAAAACAGGGCGGCACCCTCAACCGCGCCGCGCTGTCATCACCCACTCATTTTCAATTATAAAAAACATATACTCCTGTCAACAAAAGTTTACAAGGGCGATTAATTCGTTTATAGTTCAGATCATTTCAAGCCTCAATCTGTCCTCGGAGCGGAGAAAAACAATGGCCATGATGGAAATCAGCGTCGTCCCTCTGGGAACCGGGACTCCCGGCGTCAGCCGCTACGTGGCCGGCTGCCTGCAGAAGATCCGGGATTCCGGCCTTGAACACCAGTTGACCGCCATGGGCACAATTGTCGTCGGCGAGGTGGATGAACTGCTGCGGCTGGCCGGCGAACTGCATCGGCTGCCGTTTGCCATGGGAGCCCAGCGGGTGGTTACCAGCATCAAGCTGGACGAGCGGCGGGACAAAGCCCTGAGTATCAACGGCAAGGTGGAAGCGGTCCGGGAGAAATGCCGATCATGAACCAGCCGGCCGCCGGTCTGACCATATCCCTGCTTCAGATGAACGTTTCCCTGGGGCGGCCGGAACAGAATCTCGCCCGGGTCAAAAAGCTGCTGGACCGCGACCTCCGGAGCGCCACGGACCTCATCCTACTGCCGGAGATGTGGAGCACCGGCTACGACTTCCCCCATTTCTCCCGGCTGGCCGGGTCCACGCCGAAACTGCTGCAGGAGTTGCGCACCATGGCCCGGCAGCGCTCGGCGGCAATCGGCGGCACCATGCTGGAACAGGACGGGGAGAAATTCTACAACACTTTTTATTTGATCGGTCCCGGCGGCAAGATAGTTTCCCGCTACCGGAAGATCCACCTTTTCTCGCTGATGAATGAACCGGATTTTCTGAGCTCGGGGGAGGAGATGGTTGCCGGCAGGATAAAAAATGTCCCGGTGGGCCTGATGACCTGCTACGATCTCAGGTTCCCGGAACTTGGCCGCCAGCTGGCCCTGCGGGGGGCCCGGCTGCTGTTGATCAGCGCCCAGTGGCCGCAGCCGCGGGCCGAACACTGGCAGGCGCTGCTCAAGGCCCGGGCGATCGAAAACCAGCTGTTCATCGCCGCCTGCAACCGCATCGGCCAGGGAACCGAACAAATCTTCCCCGGCCTTTCAGGCGTCTACGATCCCTGGGGAAAAGAAATCCTCAAAACGCCCCGCCGCCAGGGGGTTTTCAGCTGCCGGCTGGACTTCAGGGAACTGCAAACCGCCCGGCAAACCATTGACGTCTTCGCCGACCGCCGCCCGGACGTCTACCAGGAAAAGCAGCCGCGGTAGCGGCAATCTCCCCGGCTACTTTTTCTCGAGGTAGGAGCGCAGGGCATCTTTCCAGGAACGAACCATCGACGGCAGCACTTCCTTTATCTTCTGCAGCCCCAACACCGAGTGGGCCGGGCGTTCGGCCTTCTGCTCGATGTCAGCCGTTTTGATCGGCGTAATCTGCTCCGGATCATGGCCGGTAATCACGGCAATCTCCCGGGCCACCTCATACCAGCTGACCCCGTTTCCGGCATCATTGGTATAATGATACCGTCCCCGGGCCCGCAAATCAGCCAAGACGATGGCCGTTGCCGCCAGGTCGCCGACGTAGGTCGGGGCGCCGAACTGGTCGTCCACCACCTTCAGCTTCTCCCCGGCTTCCAGCTTGCCGCGGACGGTATCAACAAAGTTTTTGCCGCCCGGCCCATACAGCCAGCTGGTCCGAATCAGCAGGTATCCATCCCAGATGCTGGCCAGCATTTCCTCGCCGCCCTGCTTGGACATGCCATAATAGTTCAACGGCCAGTGCTCATCCCATTCACGGTAGGGCTCTTTCTTCTTGCCGTCAAAAATATAGTCGGTGCTGAAATGACAGACGAATATCCGGTGCTCCACCGCCGCCATGGCAATGTTCCTCACTCCCCGGGCGTTGACGGCCAGGGCCACATGTTTCTCGTCCTCGGCCCCGTCCACGTCGGTATAGGCAGCGCAGTTGATCACCACCTGCGGCTTGATTTTTCCCAGCACCTTCATTACCTGCTTGTCATCAGTAATGTCCAGATCCTCACGGGTTAAAGGCACCACCTCATGTTCTGTCGAGGTCAGCGAAAGCAGGCTGACCACGGCCTGACCCAGCATTCCCTGGCAACCGGTTACGACAATTTTATCCGCCATTGATCTTCCCCTTCTTGATCACCTCTGAGTTGAACTGTCAGCCGCCGGCCATCAATCAGCGTCCATCCGGAAATATTCATTTCCCGATGGACACTTTTCAGCAGTCAACCATCAGTTTTCAGAAAAATATTGAAAAAAAACTTGTTAAGCTGAGAGCTGAACGCTGTCAGCTGAGCATTTAATAACAATGAAGACCGGATGATATCCTATCGCCGCCAGCGATTCAAGCAATTTAAGCAATCAGCTCCTGAAATAATGAAAAACCCTCGACGCCGTCCCCCGGTCAAGAAATGGACAGTTTTCAAGGCTTTCCAGCCCGGCCTGCCGGACGCCCTGAAGACTGCCAAAATGCTCCAGCAGACGGCGGGCCCTGACCGGGCCGACGCCGGGAACGTCCAGCAGAGCGCTTTCGGTCAGGTCTTTGCGGCGGCGCTGGCGGTGATAGCTGACGGCAAACCGGTGGGCCTCGTCGCGAATCTGCTGCAGCAGGAGATAGGCCCCCGAATGCGGGTGAACGGCCAGGGGATTTTTGCGGCCGCGGATAAAAAACCGGTCAACGGCTGTCCGGGATTTTTTTCCCCGCCGGTCTCGCCCCTTGGCAATGGCCACCACGGTGACCTCAACCTGCAGCCGGTCCAGCACCCGGGAGACGGCGGAAAGCTGCCCCTTGCCGCCGTCAACCAGCAGCATGTCCGGTTTTTCCCGTTCGTTTCCGGGACCAAAACGCCGCTCCATCACCGCCGCCATCATGGCAAAATCATCCGGCCCGGCAATATCGTCAAGCCGGTAGCGCCGGTAGCCGTCCTTGAAAGGCCGGCCGTTGACAAAACAGACCAGGCTGGCAACCGGAAAGTCACCCTGCAGATTGGAGATGTCGACACATTCAATGACTGCCGGCACCCTCTTCATCCCGGTTTTCCGCCCCAGGGCAGCCAGCACCTGCTGCAAATCGGCGGCATCCTGCTGCTGCTGGCGGAAAAAAGCCCGGGCGTTGTCGTTCGCCATGTTCAGCAGGACCGCCCGGCGCCCCCGCAGCGGCGTCAGCAGTGAAACCTTGCGCTTCCTCAAGGACGCCAGCCACTGTTCAAGCAGATCATGGCTGCCGGCCGCCTGGGGAATCAGGACAACCGGCGGCGGCACACTGGCTTCATCGTAGTAGCTCTGCAGGAAGGCGGTGATCAACTCGCCGGCATAGCCGGCAAAGCGGGGAAAGGCAAAAGGCCGCCCGCCCACCACCCGCCCCCCGCGAATGGTCAGCAGGTACAGGGCAAACCCCTGGTTTTCATCCCCGGCCAGGCCGACGACGTCCAGATCGTCCCCGGCGGCGCTGTCAACCTCCTGGGTCGCCAGGATTTTTTGCAGGGCGAAAATCGTATCGCGCCGTCTGGCGGCGGCCTCGAAACGCTGGTCGGCGGCCAGCGAAGTCATTTCCGCGGTCAGGGAATCAACCACCTGCTGCCCCCTGCCCCGCAAAAACATGACCACCTGGTCCACGCGCCGCCGGTACTCCACAGGGTCGACCTCCCGGCAGCAGGGCCCCTGGCAAAGTTTCATCTGGTAGTTCAAACAGGGCCGCGTCCGGTTGGCAAACTGCCGGTCGGAGCAACGGCGCAGTCGAAAATGCTTCTGAAGCAGGGCCAGGGTTTCGCGCAGGGCGCCGACCGAAGGATAGGGGCCGAAATAAAGCGCCCCGTCCTGCCGGCGGCGGCGGACAATCTCCAGGCGGGGGTATTTCCGACTCTCCTGCAGGCGGACGTAAGGGTAGTTTTTATCGTCTTTGAGGTCAACATTGTACGGCGGCCGATATTTCTTGATCAGGGTGTTTTCCAGGATCAGGGCATCCAGCTCGCTGGCGGCAACGATCACCTCCAGGTCCCTGACGCGCCGCACCAGGGCCGCAACCTTGACCGCCTTGGGAGCGGCAGAAAAATAGGACTGCACCCGCTTTTTCAGCGACACCGCCTTGCCCACATACAAGACGTTCCCCCGGGCATCCTTCATCAGGTACACCCCGGGGGACAGCGGCAGACCGGCGACTTTCCTTTCCAGTTCGGTCATCTCAATCTTTTTTCTTCTTCCCCCTTCGCTCCTGCAGGCGCCTGCTGATGGTTTCCTCAAAACCGTTGCGGGTCGGCCGGTAAAAATGCCGTTCCCGCAGTCCCTCCGGCAGGCATTCCAGCAGGGGACCGCCGGTTTCCGCCGCCCGGTGGGGATTGACATAGCCCCTGCCGTAGTCCAGCTTCTTCATCAGGGAGGTGGGCGCGTTGCGCACCTGCATGGGAACCGGCAGGTGGCCGGTCTGCTTCAATTCCTTCTTCACCCGCTTGGCCGCCAGGTAGACGGCGTCGCTTTTCGGGGCCACGGCCAGATAGACGGCAGCCTGCATCAGAGACATTTCCCCTTCCGGCGAACCCAGCACTTCGTAGGCCTGCCGGGCGTTGATGGCCATCTGCAGGGCCTGGGGAGAAGCGTTGCCAATATCCTCGCTGGCAAAGCGGATCATCCTCCGGGCACAATACAGGGGATCTTCACCCGATTCAAGCATCCGTCCCAGCCAGTAGAGGGCGGCATCAGGGTCGCCGGCCCGCATACTCTTGATAAAAGCGGAGATCTGGTTGTAATGCTCCTCGCCGCTTTTGTCGTAAGCCAGCCAGCGCCCTTCCAGAAAAGGCTCCAGCTCCGCCGGGGTGACGACGGAAGTGTCGGGCGGCATATTGGTCACCACCGTTTCCAGCAGGTTCAGGGCCCGGCGGGCGTCCCCCTGGGCGTAGGCAGCCAGCAGCGACAAGGCTTCGTCCACCACCGAAACCTGAACGCCGTCATCCTCCCGGAGCAATGCCAGGCCGCGGTTCAGGAGAACCAGGATATGCTCTTCGGTCAGGGGCTTGAGCACCACCACCCGGCTGCGGGACAGCAGCGGGGTAATAACCGAAAAGGAAGGATTTTCCGTGGTCGCCCCCAGGAGGATGAGGACTCCCTCTTCCACCGGTCCGAGAAGGATATCCTGCTGGGCCCGGTTGAAGCGGTGAATTTCATCAAGAAACAGCACCGTCTTCCGGGACATCTCTCTATTCTCCCGGGCCTGCTTGCTGATTTTCTTGATGTCGCCGACCCCGGCGGTAACCGCGGAAAGCGGGTGGAAATCCGCCCCGACGTCCCGGGCCAGCACCATGGCCAGGGTCGTCTTGCCGCAGCCGGGACCGCCCCAGAAAATCATTGACGGCAGCTGCCCCGCTTCGTGAAAACGCCGGACCAGCCCCCCGGGACCGAGGATATGCTCCTGTCCGACCAGCTCGTCGAAAGACCGGGGGCGCAGGCGGTGGGCCAGCGGCGCCAACATCTCACTATCTTCTCCAAATATATTCGTCATCCGGCAGTCATTCACATCGCAGCAATTTGACGGAAAAGCCTTTTTACATGGCCGCCGGCATTATTCCACAAAGAAAAGCAGATGGCAACCAGGAAAG
>JAOZRP010000148.1 GCA_029940125.1 bacterium | reverse complement strand
GAGAGCCATGCCGGAACATCCTGATACCCTGATTTGGGTTGTGGGCGTTAAGCCCTCCTTGGCTTGTTTTTAACCATGTGCTGCGGTGATATTGGCGTCATTTATTAAACCGTCTAGACTTCCTTCATGGAGAAAATTTATGAGTCATCAGTTGTTTGTCAATGCTCCCTTGTCGAGATTGCCTCAGGCTTTGGATCTGTTTGCCGATCTGGGCGTTGGTCCGGAAATATATACCCCTGCTCCCGATCTGCAGCGCTATGATGATTCGGACGCGGCGATGCACCTGGCGGAGCGGCTGCGCGACTTGCAGCTGCCCTGTACCATGCATGGTCCGTTCATCGATCTTTCACCGGGAGGATTTGATCCCCGGGTGGTCGAGGCAACCAATTTACGGTTCCGCCAGGCATTGAAGCTGGCAAAAGAACTGCAGCCCCGGGTTGTGGTTTTTCACTCCGGCTATGATCGCTGGAAATACGCTTTGAACATGTCCATGTGGCTTGAAAACAGCCGCCGGTTCTGGGAGCCGCTGGTGGAGGAAGCCGAGAAAATAGATGCGTACATAGCGGTGGAAAATATTTTTGAAACTTCGCCCATCGGCCTGAAAATGCTGATGGATGCAGTTGATTCTCCCCGGTTCGGCTGCTGCTTCGACATTGGACACTGGAATCTTTTTGGTACCGTTGATCTCAATGAATGGCTGTCGCTGCTTGGCGATCGCATCATTTCTTTTCACCTGCATGACAATCGCGGCAGCTTTGACGACCATCTGGTTCCTGGTGACGGCCTGATCGATTTTGCCACTTTCAAGAGGGATATGGAGATATTGAAGATCAAACCGAGAGCATTTACCTTTGAGCCCCATAATCCCGCTGATGTTGCCCGCGGGGTTGCCTGGTTTCGGGAGGTTTATGGATTATAAACTGCTGGCCGGAGTTGGCCGGCCGGGCCGCTACCTGAACCATGAAATAAACGCGGTGCACAAAGAGAAGCGGCCGGGGCGGCTGCACCTGGCCCTGGCTTTTCCCGATGTCTATGAAATCGGCATGTCCCATTACGGCTTTTTATTGCTGTATCAGCTGCTGAACCGCTGGGACGAATTCTACTGCGAGCGGGTTTTTGCTCCCTGGGATGATTTTGCCGCCAACCTGAAAAAGACGCGAACGCCCCTTTGTTCCCTTGAGAGTCAAACGCCCCTGGGTCAGTTCGACCTGATTGGTTTTTCCCTGCAGTATGAAATGTCCTATACCAACGTTCTGGCCATGCTTGATTTGGCCGGCATTCCCCTGGCCGCGGACCAGCGGTCTGACGCTTCGCCCCTGGTGATTGCCGGCGGTCCCAGCATGGTGAACCCGGAGCCGGTGGCGCCGCTGTTTGACGTCATCCTGATTGGCGACGGCGAAGAAGCCTTTCCGCTCATCGCCCAAACCGTGCTGGCGGCAAAAAAAAAGCGGCTCAGGAAACGGGAACTGCTTCATGAACTGGCCGATATTGAGGGCGTTTATATACCCTCTTTTTTTCCCAAGAGTTGGAAAGATGGCCGCTTGGATGCCGTGACGTCTCTGAAGCCGGGATATAACCGGGTGCGGCGGCGCATCTTTCGCGATTTGTCCGCAGAGCCGCTGCCGACGACTCCTCCGGTGCCGCTGATCAGTGTTGTGCATGACCGGCTGGCCCTGGAGATTTCCCGCGGCTGCACCCGCGGCTGCCGCTTCTGCCAGGCCGGCATGATTTATCGGCCGGTGCGGGAGCGGCCGGTGGAGGAACTGCTGGCCGGAGCCCGGGAAGGCTGGAAGCAGACCGGGATGGAGGAGATGTCGCTGCTTTCCCTGAGCGTTGGCGACTACCGCCGGCTGCTGCCGCTGGTTTCCGGTCTGAAGGCTGAATTTGCCGGCGAACCGGTGAACCTGTCATTCCCCTCGGTGCGGGCCGGCTGCGTCAACGATGAGCTGCTGCAGGCTTTGCAGGGGGGGCGCCATGGAGGGTTTACCATCGCTCCCGAGGCCGGCACCCAGCGCCTCAGGGACGTGATCAACAAAGGCTTGACGGAAGAGGAAATTCTGGAAACCGTGGATTTTCTTTTCCATCACGGCTGGGATTTGCTGAAATTCTATTTCATGATCGGCCTGCCGACCGAAACCGATGAGGATTTGCAGGGCATCATTGATTTGTGTCTGAAAGCCCTGGGCCGGGCGCGGAGCAAGCGGCAGCGGATTACCATTTCCGTTTCCACTTTTGTGCCGAAGGCCCATACTCCCTTCCAGTGGGAGCCGCAAATCAGTTTGGAGGAAACCAGGCGCCGGCAGCAGTTTCTTTTCGAACGGGTCAAATCTGGTTCCCGGCGGCTGCAGCTGAAATGGCACGACGGCAAGGTAAGCCAGCTGGAGGGCGTTTTCAGCCGCGGCGACCGCCGGCTGTGGCCGGTTTTACGCGAAGCCTACCGCTGCGGCTGCACATTTGACGCCTGGAGCGACAAGTTTTTTTATGCCGGCTGGCAGCAGGCTTTTGAATATTGCGGATTGGATCTGGAACAGGAGGCCGCCCGGGTTTTCAACCCGGACGACCTGCTGCCCTGGGAGCATATCGACATCGGGGTCGAGAAAACTTTCCTGCTGGCCGAGCGGGAAAAAGCCCGCCGGCAGGAAAACACCCCCGACTGCCGGACCGACGGCTGCCAGGGATGCGGCGTGTGCCGGGAAGCTGCCGGCATCAGCCTGAAAATTTTTTCGGAGCCTGAACCGGCAGCGGCATCCCCGGTTCTGTTGCCGAAAAAACCGCCGGCAGGGGAGAAATACAAATACCTGGTGTCCTATCGGCGGATCGGCCGCCTGGCATTTCTTTCCCACCTGGAGATGGTGGTGTTGTTTACCCGCGGCCTGCAGCGTTTGGGCGTTTCCCTGGCCTATTCCCAGGGATTTCATCCCCATCCCCGCTTGACTTTTGCCCATGCCCTGCCCCTGGGATTGAACAGCGAGGAGGAATTCATGGAGTTTCTGGCCCTTGAGCCGGTTCAATTGGACAGTTTTGCCGCCCGCTGGGCCGCCAGCATGCCGGTCGAATTGGAGCTGATTGACTGCCGGGCCCTGCCGGTTTCCCTGCCGGGCCTCAGCCAGCGTCTGCAAAGCTGCCAGTATCTGGTCCGCTTTGAGCAGCCGACATGGCGGGAACAGCTGCCGGAGTTGTTGAAGCAGGGAAAGAAGCCGGCATCACTAGTGTTTGTCCGGCGGAAAAAGGGCCGGGACGTTACCATTGACTTTGCCCCACATCTGCAGGGGCTGGAGATGCCCGATGCCTCTTCCCTGCTGCTGACTCTCAAAGTGGTGGACGGCCGGAACCCGAATATCTATGATGTTGTTTCAGCCCTGCTGGGCAGCAGTGGTGAGCGGATAACCGATGGCTACACGGTGATCAAACAAAGAAGCTGCCTGCTGGAACCTGAGTGTGAGGAGGATGTATGTCAGCCGAGCTGTTGATTAATGTGACCGAAACCGAAACCAGGGTAGCCTTGATGGAAAACCGGATGCTGGCCGAGCTTTTTTATGAGCGCAGCCGGGAACTGGGGATCGTCGGTAATATTTACAAGGGCAGGGTGGTCAAGGTTCTGCCGGGGATGGACGCGGCTTTTGTGGATATCGGCCTGGAAAAAGCCGCCTATCTGTATGTTTCGGATGTCTGTCAGAGCCAGGAAACGTTTTCCGTTTTTGCCGACCAGGAAGGACAGCTGCTGCCTTTCAGCGACGATTCTTCCGACGAGGAAAGCCTCCCGGACAACCAGATCAGCGATCTGCTCCAGGAAGGGCAGGACATCCTGGTGCGGGTTTCCCGTGAACCGATCAGCACCAAGGGCGCCCGGATTACCACCTACAGTTCCCTGGCCGGCCGCTACCTGGTGCTGCTGCCGACAGTCAACAATATCGGCATCTCCCGTAAAATTGTTGACGAGGAGGAACGCCAGCGCCTGCGGGAACTGGTGTCGACCGTCAAGCCCGCGGATATGGGGGTGATTGTCCGAACGGCCAGCGAAGGCAAGGACAAACAGTCCCTGATCCATGACCTGAATTTTCTCCTGAAGCTCTGGCAGAATATTTTGTTGAAGTACGAACGCAGCAAGGCCCCGGCCCTGATCTACCAGGACCTGAGGCTGCCCCAGCGGCTGATCCGCGATCTTTATTCCGACGACATCGACCGGCTGCTGATCGATTCGGAAGCCGAGTACCGGGAGTTGAAAAATTTCGTCTCCACCTTCTTTCCCAGCATGGACTGTTCCATTGAACTGTACCAGGGGATGCAGCCCCTGTTCCAGGCCTATGACGTGGAGATGGAGGTCAACAAGGCTCTGGATAAGAAGGTCTGGCTGAAATCCGGAGGATCAATCATTATTGAAACAACGGAGGCGTTGACCGCCATCGACGTCAATACCGGCCGCTACGTGGGCAAGCGGAACCTGGAAGACACCATCCTGAAAACCAACCTGGAGGCTGCCAAGGAAATCGCTTTTCAGCTGCGGCTTCGGAATATCGGCGGCATCATCATTATCGATTTTATTGACATGGAGGATAAAGGCCACCGGGAACGGGTGTTCAATGCCCTGGAGGAAGCCTTGTCGGGTGACAAGGCCAAGGCCCACGTGTTGAAGATTTCAGAGCTGGGAATGGTGGAAATGACCCGTGAACGCACCCGCGACAACCTGGTGCGCGTCCTGTGCGACGACTGTCCCTACTGTGACGGCCGCGGCTTTGTCAAGTCCGTCAGTACGGTTACCTATGAAATTTTTCGGGAGATTAAAAGCTATTCCTGTGCCGAAGACATCGTGGAGCTGGTGGTCATGGTCAGTCCCGAGGTTGCGGACTATTTGTATGACGTGGAAAGCCTGGCCATGGATTCCATGGAGTATGAATTGGGGAAAAAAATAACCACCAAGAAGATAGACCATTTCCATCGCGAGGAGTATGAAATTGTCGGCAAACGTTAAGCCGTGGGAGTACTGGTAATGGGAGACAGCAAACTATTGACCACCAGGGAAGTGGCGGCGTTCCTGAAGATTAATGAGAAGAAGGTCTACAGCCTGATTCAGGAGGGCGGCATACCCTGTACCCGGGTGGTGGGCAAATGGCTTTTTCCCCTTGACCAGATCAACCGCTGGCTGGAAGAGCAGACCGAGCTGGCGAAAAACATCCTGCTGGCCGGCAGCGACGACCCCCTGCTGCTGAGCCTGGTTGAAGAGTTCAACCGGGTTCATTTCCCCCGGCATCTCGTTTTTCACGCTGCCCTGGGCAGCCGTCGGGGCCTGCTTTCCCTGGCGGCGGGCAAATCCCAGATTGCCGGCGTGCATCTTTTCCATCCCCCCACCGGCGAGTACAATCTTCCTTATGCCGCTGTCCATTTGCATGACAAGTCATACCTGGTCATCAACCTGGCCTACCGCCGGCAGGGCCTGCTGGTGGCCAGGGGAAATCCGCTGGATATTAAAGGGATCGGTGATCTTGCCCGCCCGGAGGTTCGTTTCATCAACCGCAATGAAGGTTCCGGCACCCGCTACATCCTGGATTACCAGCTAACCCAAGAGGGCCTGGATCCGTCACAGGTCAACGGCTACCACCGTGAACAAGTGACGCACATGGAAGTTGGCCTGATGCTGGTGAAGGGTGAAGCCGACGCCGGCGTGGGCATCGAGTACGTGGCCAGACTGCTGGATCTTCACTTCATCCCCCTGGTGGAGGAACGTTTTGATCTGGTGGTGATGAAAGACGGGTTTGCCGCCCACCCGATGAGCGATTTCTTTTCCTTGCTGGAACCGGAGAAGCTGACCCTGAAGGCGGGATCCTTTCCGGGGTATGACTTTCGCCATTCCGGCAGCATCATGTATCCTTGACCGTCGAATAAATAGTCAGCTTGTCAGTGCGGTCCGCCGGGCTTGAAAACCGCCGGCGTTTCAATTCTCTCCATCCCTTTTCTCGCTTATTCGGTTAAAATTTACAGCTCCCGGTTTAATTTTTATCACTCCCACCGTCAATTATTGTTCCTGCGGCTTTTATCTCTTCTGAACAGCTATTTTTTCGGGATTGTTTTCTCGGTTGCCGTAAAGGCGGCATTATCTTTTTATTGTTGCTTTCCCGGTCGAATTATCCATTTTATGGGTATTGCAGGCATTGTGGTTGCCAAAGTGAAGAAAAGTAGTTGCGAAGAGATCTTTAGTACCTTACTTCTGAAAGGCTGTCAAAAAAAACAAGAAATTGTCAGCAGTGTCCGGTATGTTTTTT
>JAOZRP010000147.1 GCA_029940125.1 bacterium | reverse complement strand
TTGTTTTACCCGGTGCATGTATATATTTGATCGCACCGGCATGCTGGCTGGACAGCCCCGGGAAAGTTTACTTCCCGATGAACGTTTTCAGCAAAATGCAGCTGACGGTTGACAGCCATCCGGAAACGGCAGTTTTTGGATGGAAACCGGTTAACTTTTTGCCGCCGGCTGCCGATGAATCTAGGGAGCGCTCAGCGCTGTTATCTATCCATGAGCAGGAGTTTTTAAATGGCTTTGAATGACAACCGTCAACAGCTGCAACTACAGCAGTATATTGATTTGTTTTTGCGGAATAAATGGCTGATAACCCTGCCGTTTATTCTCATAACTCTTGGCAGTTTTATCTTTGCCCTGGCCATTCCCAATATCTATCAGGCCTCAACGACGATCCTGGTGGTGCCGCAGAAGGTGCCGGAAAACTATGTGCGATCAACGGTGCCGGCGGCGGTGACCGACCGTCTGCAGACGCTCAATCAGCAGATCATGAGCCGGACCAGGCTGCAGCAGGTCATTGAGCGCTATGGCCTTTACCGGGAAGAAGCCAAAAAGATGGCCCCCGAGGAAATTATCGAACTGATGCGTAAAAAGATTGATGTTTCGGTCAATCAGCGCACCCGCAACGGCATTAATTCCTTTACCATCAGCTTTCAGAATCCTGATCCGCGGCTGGCCATGCAGGTAGCCAACGGCCTGGCCTCCCTTTACATTGAGGAGAACCTGAAACTGCGTGAACGGCAGGCCAGGGAAACCTCCAACTTCCTGGACCGGGAACTGGCCAAGCTGGAGAAAAAGCTGCGGGAAAAGGAACAGCTGCTCAGTGCCTTCAAGAAAAAATATATGGGTGAGCTGCCGGATCAGCAGGATGCCAATCTCAGGATGCTTGACCGGCTGGAAATTCAGTACCAGACGTCAAGCTCGGCCTTGGCGGCGGCCAAGGATCGCCAGATCCAGCTGCAGCAGCAGCTGAATCAATTGGCGTCCACCAGTACAGTGATGGTGGAGGGGCAGGTGATGGCGGTCGAGCCGGATGTCAACCGTCTGGAGACCATGAAGGAGCAGCTGTCGGTTTTGCGCACCCGTTACACCGAGGCCCACCCGGATGTTATCAGCCTGGAAGCAAAGATCAGGAAGCTGGAAAAAAAGCTGGCCGCCAGGAAGACAGCCGGAACGGGTGGTGCCGTCAGCCAGCCTTCGTCCAATCGCGTCAACAGCCCCGCGTATATTGAAATCAGCAACCAGCTTGATTCAGTGAAGCGCGAAATCAGCCAGCTGCAGCGGGAGCTCAAGCGGCTTCGGACTGAAATCGATACCGTCAACGCCAAGGTGGAAAACGCGCCCAAGCGGGAAGCGGAACTGGTGGCCCTGACTCGTGATTACGGCAACCTGCACCAGAACTACCAGAATCTTCTGGACCGCAAGATTGAGGCTCAACTGGCGGAAAACCTGGAGATGCAGCAGCAGGGAGAGCAGTTTAAGGTGCTTGATCCCGCCCAGTTGCCGGTCAAACCCTTCAAGCCGGATCGGCGGAAAATCCTGTTGGCGGGCATGGTGCTGGGTTTGGGGCTGGGCGTCGGCCTGGCCTTGCTGCTGGATTTTCTCGGCAAGTCGTATCGTTATGTGCCCGATGTCGAAGAAGACCTGGGTTTGCCGGTGCTGGTTACCATCCCGAGAATTTTGACCATGAAGGAGCTGAAATGGCGTAAAATTAAGAATATGGCGGGGGCTTTGGTGGTATGCATGGCAGTGCTGGCTGCCGGCGGTTTGGGGTACATGTATTTCAAGCTGACCTTTTCCCTGCCGGCCTGGTTTCAGCAGACCTTCTTTCAGTTATAGGCATGGGTGATCATGTATTGCGCCTTTTACGGTTTTCAGGAACGGCCGTTTAATATAACCCCTGATCCCCATTTCCTCTACCTGAACAGCCATTACCGGGAAGCTTACGCCCATCTGGTCTATGGCATTCGCGAGCGGCGGGGGTTTGTGGTGGTTACCGGCGAGGTGGGTATTGGCAAAACCACCCTCATCCAGAACTTGTTGAACAACCTGGATGACAATGTTGTTATTGCTTATATTTTTAATCCTATCTTGACCATCACGGAGTTTTTTGCCGCCATTTTCGATGAATTTGGCATCCAGCATCACAGCCGGGATAAGCATGAAAACCTGCGCATTTTCAACGAATTCCTGCTGCAGTGCCTGAAAGAGCGGAAAATACCGGTACTGGTCATTGACGAAGCCCAGAATTTGGGTCTCAAGGTTCTCGAGGAAATCCGCCTGCTTTCGAACCTGGAAACCCAGAAAAGCAAGTTACTGCAGATGATCCTGGTGGGACAGCCGGAATTGAAGGAAAAGCTGGGCCGCAGCGAATTGCGGCAGCTGAATCAGCGGGTGGTCATTCGTTATCATCTGCCCCCGCTGACGTCGTTGGAAGTCAAGGATTATGTTCGGAAAAGGCTGCTGGTGGCCGGGGCCGCCGACGTGAACCTGTTCAGCAACCGGGCCTTGGAGATGATTGCCCGCTACAGTGACGGCATTCCCCGCTTGATCAACGTTATTGGCGACAATGCCCTTTTGATTGGCTACGCCCAGGGAACCAGGAAGATTGATGAAGAAATCATCAGGGAAGTGGTGGCGGACCTTGCTTTGCATAAGGAGAGCGCGCTGGCGGCATCGGCGAACAAGGTGCCGATTACAAGGTATTTCCCCCGCTGGCAGGGAATGTTGTGGATTGTTTTATTGACCGGCATGTTGATTGTGTTAATTGTGTCTTTTCGCCAGGAACTGGCTGGCGGTCTGGCATTTATTCGTTCCCTGTGGTAAGCGGGAAGGATTTTTGGAGCTGGTGGTATGAGTAGAATTCAGGATGCGTTGAAAAAGGCCGAGGAAGAAAGTCGGGCGGCCGGAAAGACTGTTTTGGATCAACCGCTGGAAAAGGATCACCAAGTGATCGTTCCCGTTGCCGAACCGGAACCGGTGCGGCAGCCGGAGGCTGCGGATGATTCTTCTGAACCACAGAAGGTTGAGCCTCAGCTGGATGAAGTCGTCAGCCGAAAATCTGTTTCTGACGTCCCGACGTTTACGGGGAGGAAGACCTCGCAGAAGATTGATCTGAATCCCGCTTTTCTGGATGAACACCTGGTGTCGTTGACGGAGCCTTTTTCCCTGGCGGCGGAGCAGGTGAAAAAGCTGCGGACAAAGATTATTCTCAACGCCCCGGAACGGCTGCCTCACAAGACAATTCTGGTGACCAGCGCCGTGCCCCGGGAGGGAAAAACCACCATTGCCCTCAACCTGGCCTTGTCGCTGGCCCAGGGGCTGGATGAATACGTTCTGCTGGTGGACGCTGACTTCCGGAAACCGGAAATCAGCAAGTATCTGGGCATCGAATTCAACCGCGGGCTTTCCAACTACCTGACCTCGGAGATGGATTTGTCATCGGTGCTGGTGAAAACCGATCTGTCCCGACTGACCATCCTGCCCATGGGGATGGCGCCGGCGAAGCCCTCGGAACTGCTGGCGTCCGAGCGCATGAAGCACCTGATTGAAGATCTGCAGTCGCGCTACCAGGATCGCTATATTATTTTTGACACCACGTCGCTGATGTCCACCACCGAGGCCGATATCCTGGCCAGCCAGGTTGACGGCATTATTATCGTGGTGAGGTATGGAGAAACGGATCGGGAAGTGGTGAAGCAGGCCCTGAAAAACATTGACCGGGAGAAAATCCTGGGCATTGTTTTTAATGGTGCCGATTACCGTACTTCCAGTTTTTATTATCAGGAAACCCGTTGATGTTGGCTTCCCGTCGGGGTGGTTGACAAAAACACTGATTTTGTGAGGGATTGTGCGACAATTCAGCCTGCGAACAGTTGTTTTTTTTCTGATAGAACTGTCACTGATTATTGGCGGCAGCCTGCTGGCTGTTTCCTGCGGTCGCTACTGGCTGGGAGAAAACAGCTACAACCCGCAGCTGTTCATTCCTCACCTGATCAGCTTCGCGGTTTTTTATCATTTTTCCCTGTTTTACTTTGACCTTTATGACATTAAAACCAGGGTTCCTTTTTCGGCCTACAGCCTGCGTCTGGTGCAGGCAACCGGGCTTCTCTGCCTGATTCTGGCTTTTTTCTCTTACGTTCTTCCCGAGCTGGTATTTCCCAGCCCTTATATTTACTTCATCCTTTTCTGCGACTTTTCGCTGATTTTCAGTTGGCGGGTTTTTTATGACTGGCTGACCAGGCACAACCGGTTTAACGAGCTGATCATGCTGGTGGGTAGTGGGCCGGTGGCTGAAAAAATCTGTGAAGGCATTGCCCGTCGTAAGAATTCCGGTTATCAGATTGTTGGCATTATGGGCGATTTGGAAGATGACGGGACTGATAGCAGCTGCGCCGGCTGCAAGCATCTGGGGCGTGACTATAGCGAGCTTTATTCCCGGGCGGTGGCTGAGAACGTAAACCGCATCATCGTTTCCATGGGTCAGCGCCGCGGTCTTTTCCCGGCGGCCGAACTGCTGCGCTGCAAGATGGCCGGCATCATGGTTATGGAAGACGTGGACTTCTATGAGCAGCTGGAAGGGAAGATCCTGGTTGACAACCTGCGTCCCAGTTGGCTGATTTTTACCCCTGGATTTAAGAAGCCGCGGCAGACCAGGATGTTCAAGCGCATCATCGGCATGGTTCTGGCCGCTGCCGCCCTGGTGGTTGCCGCTCCGGTAATGCTGCTGATCGCCCTGGCCATCAAAATTGATTCCCCGGGACCGGTTTTCTTTATCCAGGAGCGGCTGGGTGAAAATGAAAAGCCTTTTATGCTCTTTAAATTTCGTTCCATGCGTACCGATGCGGAAAAAAACGGGCCGGTGTGGGCACAGGAGGATGACGACCGGGTAACCCGGGTGGGTAATTTTATTCGCAAAGCCCGTCTGGACGAGATTCCTCAGTTGATCAATATTTTTAAGGGGGACATGAGCTTTGTCGGCCCCCGGCCCGAACGTAAATTTTTTGTGGACCAGCTGAAAAAAGAGATTCCTTATTATGATCAGCGATTTACGGTGAAACCAGGGGTAACCGGCTGGGCTCAGGTGCGTTTTCCCTATGGATCTTCAGTAGAAGATGCCAAAGAAAAGTTGCAATATGAGTTGTATTACATCAAATATCTTTCTCCGGTTTTTGACCTGTTGATTATTCTGGAGACCATCAAGGTGGTCCTCTTCGGTCGGGGCAGCCGCTAGGGAGAAACGGCGTTTGTCACGGCAGGCAAGCTGGATTGTTAAACGCGCCGCCAACTATTCAATACAGGATGGAAAGTCAATGTTGCCTGTTTTTCCATTGTTAACCGCCTGCTGATCTTTTGCCGTGATACCCCTGCGTGATACCATCCCGTCTCGTACCGTCCCCTACGTTAATTATCTATTGATTATCATTAATGTTTCTGTTTTCTTCTATGAATTAAGCTGGGGCAGCCAGCTTCCCCGGCTGCTGGGTTTTTATGGTCTGGTCCCCGCCCGGTTTTTCCTGCTGCGTGCCGGCTATGGCGTCAGTCCGGTTGCCGTCTACCTGCCGTTTCTTTCCCACATGTTTTTTCACGGCGGCTGGCTGCATCTGCTGGGAAATATGCTGTATCTGTGGATATTCGGGGACAACGTCGAAGACCGGCTGGGCCATGGCGGCTACCTGCTTTTTTATCTGTTCTGCGGTCTGGGCGCGGCGGTGGTGCATCTGTTGACCAATACCCATTCAATGGTGCCCACCATCGGGGCCAGCGGAGCCATAGCCGGGGTGATGGGGGCCTATTTCATGCTCTATCCCCAGGCCCGGGTGGTTACCCTGCTGCCGATCTTCTTTTTCTTTTATATCGTGGAAATCCCGGCATTTTTCTTTTTAGGCTTCTGGTTCCTGCTGCAGCTGATCCGGGGGCTCAGCATCCTTCATGCCCGGGTGCCGACGTACGGAGGCGTTGCCTGGTGGGCTCACATTGGTGGCTTTCTTTTTGGTCAGTTGCTGGTGCTGCTGTTGCTGAGCCGCCGGAGGAAGAAAACGAAGGACAAACCCTTTTGGTAGGTTCTAATGCGGGATTTATCCCCGTATTAGAACCTTACTCCTGAAAGCCTGTCACTCTTTTCAGTACCCCCTTGAGGAGCATAAAAAACAAGAAAATCCAACTTGCTGCCAGGAGTTGATTTCAGGATGTGATTCGCGGCGGACGCCCCGGAGCCGGCCATGGACGGCCGGCGAGAATGAGCGAGAGCCATGCCGGAACATC
>JAOZRP010000146.1 GCA_029940125.1 bacterium | reverse complement strand
GGTTGCGGGCGTTGAGCCTGCCTTGGACCTGAAGCCTTGATTTGTTCAGTGCTGACAGCTAACGACTTAACTTGAAGCAGCGTGAGTGAAAGGAAAAAATAATGAAAATTCTTGTAGTTGGTGGTGGTGGACGAGAGCACGCCCTGGTCTGGAAAATTGCCCAAAGCAACAAGGTTTCCCAAATTTTCTGTGCCCCGGGAAATGCCGGCATCGCCTCCATGGCCACCTGTGTTCCTATCGATGCCGGCGATATAGACGGACTGCTGCACTTCGCCCTTGAAAATGAGATTGACTTGACCGTGGTCGGGCCGGAAGATCCGCTGACGGCCGGCATCGTTGACCGGTTCAGCGAGCATGAACTCAAAATTTTCGGCCCGAACAAGGCCGCGGCGGAAATTGAAGGAAGCAAAAAATTCTGCAAGGAATTGATGAAAAAGTATAAAATTCCCACCGGCGACTACGCCAGTTTTGACAACCCGGACGACGCAGTGGAATACATATACAACCACGGAGCGCCCATTGTCGTCAAAGCCAACGGCCTGGCCGCCGGCAAAGGGGTCATCGTGGCCAGAACGGTGGAAGAAGCGGAAAGCGCCGTCTACACCATCATGAAGAAAAAAGCCTTTGGCGAGGCCGGAGACACCATCATCATCGAAGAATTCCTTGATGGAGAAGAGGCTTCTTTCCTGGTGTTCACCGATGGCGACATTGTCATTCCCATGGTCACCTCACAGGACCACAAGCCCATTTTTGACGGCGACCAGGGCCCCAACACCGGCGGCATGGGGGCCTATTCCCCGGCTCCGGTGATTACCGACGGCCTGTTTCGCCGCATCATGAACGACATCATGATCCCCACGGTCAAGGGAATGTCGGCCGAAGGGAGAAAATACCGCGGCATCCTCTATGCTGGCCTGATGATTAAGGAAGGGATTCCCCGGGTCCTGGAATTCAACGCCCGCTTCGGCGACCCGGAAACTCAACCCATCCTGATGCGCTTGAAAAGCGACATCGTCCCCATCCTGGAAGCCTGCATCAGCGGCCATCTGGCCAAGGCCATGGTCACCTGGGACGAGAATCCTTCGGTGTGCGTGGTCATGGCTTCCGGCGGCTATCCCGGCAAGTACGAAAAGGGAAAAATTATCACGGGATTGGATGATGCCGCCGAGCTGGAACAGGTCATGGTCTTCCACGCCGGAACTACCAGCAACAATGGGCAGGTGGTCACCAACGGCGGCCGGGTTTTGGGGGTTACGGCCATTGACGCCAGCATTCCCGCCGCCATCGACCGGTGCTACCAGGCGGTCAAGCTGATTTCCTGGCCCGGAGTCCAGTACCGCACGGACATCGGCAAAAAAGCACTGAAACGGTTGTAGTAGGTGTTAGTTATGAACAAATCCACCACCGTCCTGCTGCTGATGGGCAGCGACTCCGACTGGGAGGTAATGTCCGAGGCTTCCAGAATCCTGCAGCAGTTTTCCGTCGCCCATGAAACCAGGGTGACCTCGGCTCACCGAACGCCGGAGCGCACGGTTGCCCTGGTCAGAGAAGCCGAAGCTCAAGGAGTCCAGGTCATTATTGCCGGGGCCGGGGCGGCGGCTCATCTTGCCGGCGTGGTCGCGGCCCACACCACCCTCCCGGTGATCGGCGTTCCCCTGAACGCCACCCCGCTCCAGGGAATGGACGCCCTGCTGGCCACGGTCCAGATGCCGGCGGGCATTCCGGTGGCCACGGTTTCAATCGGCAAGGCCGGGGCCGCCAACGCCGCCCTGCTGGCCGTCCAGATCATCGCCCTCGCCGATGAAGGCCTGGCCGACGTCCTGAAAAACTATCGCCGGCAGATGGCTGAAAAGGTTGAGGCCAAGGACGCCCGGCTGCAGCAGAAACGGGAACATCCGGAAAGCTGAAAGCTGAGG
The DNA here is from genome assembly GCA_029940125.1 of bacterium. Taxonomy (GTDB): domain Bacteria; phylum Desulfobacterota; class Anaeroferrophillalia; order Anaeroferrophillales; family Anaeroferrophillaceae; genus DQWO01. Next base: position 4,355 of record JAOZRP010000146.1, on the reverse strand, counting down.
GAAAAAATATAAACCCATGAAGACATTCACCTACCCCTTTCCCGCCGGCCGGGAGGGGGTTTTTATCCGGCAGATTATCGACGCCATTCAGGCGGAAAAGGTCTTTCTTTTCCCCACTGAAACCGTCTACGGCCTGGGCGGCAGCGCCCTGAGCCAACGGGTGGCAAACAGAATCACCCGGCTGAAGCAGCGCCCCGGGGAGAAGGCCTTTCCCATCCTGGTCAGCAGCTACCGGATGCTTGAAAGCCTGACCGAAAATATTCCCGATGCCGCCAAAAAGCTCATAAACCACTACTGGCCCGGACCTCTGACCATCCTTTTTAACGCCCGGCGGGGACTGCCGGCGGGCACCATCAGCCGGGAGGGAAAAATAGCCGTGCGCATCTCTTCCCATCCCTTTTTGCAGCAGCTCGGCGCCGCCGGTTTGTCCCTGCCCCTGATCGCCACCAGCGCCAATATCAGCTCCCGGCCGGCGGTAAAATCCTGGAGCGAGCTTGACCCGAAGCTGAAGCAGGAAGTCGATTTCGCCATTGACGGCGGCAGCTGCCCCCCGGGAAAAGCCTCGACCATCGTCGATGCCACGGCATCGCCTTTGAAAATCATTCGCCCCGGCAACATTATTCCGCCCAAGGACCTTGTGCCATGAAGCAAGAAGCCTTTTTCGGCCGCCCCATTCCCCATCCCCAGGCGGTGGCCCTGTTTTCCCGGGGGCTGGACAGCATCCTGGCGGTCAAAATCCTGCAGCGTCAGGGCATTGCCGTCCAGGGCATCCTCTTCATGACCCCCTTTTTCAATGCCGGCATCAGGGAACGGGAAAATGATTTTATCACCGCCGTCAACAGGGACTACGACATCCCCCTCTGCGTCGTTGACATCAGTGAGGAGTTTCTGGAACTGCTGCAGGCCCCGGCACACGGATACGGCAAGAATTTCAATCCCTGCATTGACTGCAAGCTGCTCATGGTCCGCAAGGCCAGGGACTACGCCGCCCAATGGGGTGCTGCCTTCATCGTTACCGGTGAGGTCCTTGGCCAGCGCCCCTTTTCCCAGCGACGCGACACCATGCGCATCATCGAAAGGGACTCCGGCACCACCGGCATCCTCCTGCGCCCCTTATCGGCCAGACTGCTGCCAGAAACCATCCCGGAACAGGAGGGCCTGGTCAAGCGGGAAGAACTCTTTGATTTTTCCGGCCGGGGGCGCAAGCCGCAAATGGAGCTGGCCGCCCGCCTGGGAATCAGCAGTTTCCCCTCCCCGGCCGGCGGCTGCCTGCTTACCGACCCCGCCTACGCCCGGCGGCTCAAAACCATTTACGCCGACTGCAGGGACAGCCATCACCCGGCGCTCAGGGAAGTGGAAATGCTGAAATACGGCCGTTTCTACCACCTTCCCCCGGCCTCGTTTTTGATCGTCGGCCGCAAGCAGGCTGAAAACAAACGGCTGCTGCAGCTGGCCGGCGATGAAGACGTCATCATGCGCCTGGCGGCCATGCCCGGGCCAATCGGCATCCTCTGCGGCACGGAAGACAAGATGAAAACCGCCGCCGCCCGGGTGGTCCAGCACAGCAAGGGCAAAAATCTGGACGAGGTGCTGATCTCCTGGAGCCGGGGAAGCCGTTCTGGAACGTTCAAGCACGTCAGGAGCAAAGATTCATGAGCGCGGCCAAAAAATCTTCCCCGGAAACCACGCCGAAACTAACCCCCATGCTGCGCCAGTACCAGGCGATCAAGCGGGAACATCCAGACAAGATTCTCTTCTACCGCATGGGAGACTTCTATGAAATGTTTTTTGACGACGCCGTCAAGGCGGCCAGGCTGCTGAAAATTACCCTTACCAGCCGCAACAAAAGCGACGACCAGCCGATTCCCATGTGCGGCATTCCCCACCACGCCGCCGGACAGTACCTTGCCACCCTGATTGCCGCCGGCTGCAAGGTGGCGATCTGCGACCAGGTTGAAGATCCTAAAACGGCAAAAGGGCTGGTAAAGCGGGAGGTTACCAGGATAGTCACCCCGGGGGTAACCTTTGAGGAAGGAACTATCACCACCAGCCAGAGCAATTTCCTGGCCGCCGTCTGCCGGCATGAACAGTGCTTCGGCCTGGCCTGGCTGGACATCACCACCGGCGAGTTCCGGCTTGCCGAGCTGGAAACCCCGGCGGAGCTGGCCGGTGAACTGGCAAAAATTTCCCCGCGGGAACTGCTCCTGAGCGAAAAGCAGCGCCATCAGACCTGGCAGCAGGAGTTGATCAGCGAATTTTCCACCGTCCACGCAACCTGGAAAAAGGAACACCCTTTTTTCAACCGCAAGCTGGCCCGGGAACGGCTTTGCCGGCACTTTTCCGTCCTGACCCTGGACGGTTTCGGCTGCCAGGACCTGGAAGCCGGCATTGCCGCCGCCGGCGCCGCCCTGGCCTACGTGCAGGAAACCCAGAGCGACAATCCGCTGGTCCACTTGAATCGCCTGCAGGTCCATCATCACAAAAACTGCATGCAGCTCAACAAGCAGACGGTCACCAACCTGGAACTGCTGCAAACCATCCACGACCGGCAAAAGGAAGGCAGCCTGTACGGCCTGCTTGACCGCTGCCGAACCGCCATGGGCAGCCGCCTGCTCAAACAATGGCTTCTCTACCCGCTGCTTGAGCCGCAAGAGATCGAAAAACGGCTGGACGCCGTCCAGGAACTGCTGGAGGAAAAAGACGTCCGGCAGCAGCTGCAGGACGCCCTCAACCAGGTCTATGACCTGGAACGACTGGCCGGCAGGCTGGCCGCCTTAAACGCCAACGGCCGCGACCTGCTCAGCCTGAAAAATTCCCTGCGGGTCATTCCCCGGATCAAGAAGCTCCTGGAAACCACGACGGAACAGCCGCCGGCCCTGCTGCTGGAGATCCGAAAACACCTGGATGACATGTCGCCGCTGGTCGACCTCATCGAAACCACCCTGCTGGAGGAACAGCCGCCGGGCATCAGGGAAGGGAACCTTATTCGCCCGGGGATCAATGCCGATCTTGACGAGCTGAAAGAGATCAGCCGGCAGGGACGGAAATGGATTGTGGAACTGGAACAAAGCGAAAAGGAACGGACCGGCATCAGCGGCTTGAAGATTCGCTACAACCGCGTTTTCGGCTATTACATTGAGGTGACCCATCGCAACCGGGAGCTGGTTCCGGACGACTATTTGCGCAAGCAGACCCTTGCCAACGCCGACCGCTACATCACCCCAACCCTGAAGGAATATGAGGAAAAAATCATCGGCGCGGATGAAAAAATCGTCGCCCTGGAATACGAGTTGTTCTGCCAGCTGCGCCAGCGGGCGGCGGTGGAAATAAATCAGCTGCAGGAAAACGCCCGGCAGCTGGCCTTTCTGGACGCCCTGATCAGCCTGGCGGAAGTAGCCGACCGGCAAAACTACTGCCGGCCGACAATCGATGATTCCCGGCAGGTCCTGCAAATTGCCGACGGCCGCCACCCCACCATTGAGGCCCTCAATCCCCACGACCGCTTCATTCCCAACGACTGCAGCCTGGATGAAGAGCGAGAACAGATCTGGATCATCACCGGACCGAACATGGCGGGAAAATCCACCTTCCTGCGCCAGAACGGCATGATCGCCCTGCTGGCCCAGATGGGCAGCTTCGTCCCGGCCTCCAGCGCCACCCTGCCGATCTTCGACCAGATTTTCACCCGGGTGGGAGCGGCGGACAATCTCAGCCGCGGCCTGTCGACCTTCATGGTGGAAATGACGGAAACCGCCCAGATTCTCAACAACGCCAGTCGGAAAAGCCTGATTATCTTGGATGAAATCGGCCGGGGAACCAGCACTTTCGACGGAGTCAGCATCGCTTGGGCAGTGGCCGAACATATCCACGACCAGACAAACAGCCTGACCCTGTTTGCCACCCATTACCATGAGTTGACGGAACTGGCCCTGACCAAGGAAAGGATTAAGAACTACAACGTCGCCGTCAAGCAGGAACAAGACGGCATCGTCTTTCTGCGGCAGATCCTGCCGGGAGCCACCAACCGCAGCTACGGCATTGAAGTGGCAAAACTGGCCGGCCTGCCCGCCAACCTGATTGCCCGGGCCCAGGAAATTCTCGGCAACCTTGAACAGGCCGAGTTTTCCACCGAAGGACAGCCCCGGCCGGCCGGCAGCGGCACCCCGGATTTGGCAAATGCCCCCGGCAACAGCCCTTACCTGCCCACGCTCGAGCCGTTCACGGTTGAAATACCTCTGGATATGGAAGCCATCGAACAGGCGAGGAAACTGCTGCGGAAAACCGACATCAACCGGACCACGCCGCTGCGGGCCCTGTCAATTCTTGACAAGATAAAGCAGCTGCTCTGAAAAAAA
>JAOZRP010000477.1 GCA_029940125.1 bacterium | reverse complement strand
GGTGTTTGTTTCCCGATGAACGCTTTCAGCGACCAGCAGTCAGTTTTCGGTAAAACATTGAAAAACAAATCGTTAAACTGACAGCTGACCGCTCATCCGGAAACGGCAGTTTCCGGATGGACACTGGCTACACGTTGAAACGCCGTAAAAACAGCCGCCTGACGTTGCGGTACAGGCGAAAAAAGAGCGGTTCGGAGCCGTGGTCAAACCTCACCAGGACCCGGCCGCCGTAATAATCCAGGTCAACCGGCTCGATGAGTTCCAGTTCAAAATCAAAATAACGCTGGAAAGCCTTTTTCCCCCTCTGGTCGCGCGGGTCGATGGCCACCTGGCCGCCGCCGGCATTCCCCAGGGCGGAGCTGGGCAGCCTGTCGGTTGCCCCCGGCACTTCCCGGACGATGACGGCGGGGATGATTTGCTCCAGATTGTCCACCCGCCTGACCTCCACTTTCCTGGTCTGGTAGCGAACCAGGTCCACATCCTCCTGCGGTACGACCAGGCGGATGCGGATTTCCGCTGGTTCCATGACGTAAGCCAGCATTTCACCCTGGCGGACAAACCGCCCCGGCAGATCCTCGGGCTGTGGAACAATAAACGTTCCGGCGAACGGGCTGTGGATGTCCAGTTCCGCCAGGCGTTCTTCGGCCCGGTCCAGACTGCTCTTGGCGACTTTCAACTCTTCCAGGGCGATTTCCGCTTCCACTTCATCCGAAAGTTTCAAAACGTGATATTTGGTCAGCAGCTCGGCCACCCGGCTTTTCAGGGCCTTGACCTGCGCCGGCAGGAGGGGATCGTAGCCCTTGATCAGCAGGTCCCCCGCCTTGACCTGCGTTCCCGACGGCAGCATGACTTTGTTGACGAAGATGTCCGTTCCCGGACGTACAATTGATTTTTCGGGAATCCACACTATCCCGTCTTCCATGGTGCGCAGGGGAACCGGAACCGCGAACAGGAGCAGGCCGGCTGCGAGGGCCAAAACCGTCAGCACGGCAACGGCCTGCAGGCGCCGGGGGCGCACCGCGGGACTTTTTACCAGAAAGGAAATCCCCCGGTACAGAGGCATGATAAACATGCCGAAGGCGCCCCAGCATGCCAGCAGAATGCCGATGATGAAAAACTTGTCCGCCACAAACATGATGATGGCGGTAAAGACGAACAGGCGGTACATGAAGGCCAAAATGGTGTAGACCACGAACCAGATTCTTTCTCCCCGCGTGGATACCGGCGGTTCAAGGTCTTTGATTTTCAGCAGATATTTTTGAAACAGATAACCCAGGTAGGAAACGCCCCTGGATGCCAGGTTGGGAATCTCAATCAGGTCGGAGAAAATGTAGTAGCCGTCATAGCGCAGCAGGGGATTGCCGTTGAACAGCAGGGTGGAGACGCCCGCGATCAGGATGATGTTGTACATGACGGAACGGGCGGTTCCCGGCTCCATGTTGATCCACAGCAGCAGGGCCAGAGAGCCGATGAAAACTTCAACCATCATGCCGGCGGCTCCGACGATGACTCGCTGCCACCGGGCCCGGAAGGCGGAAGCGCTGGAGGCGTCAAGGTAGGGAATAGGGGTGAACACCAGGAACATGATGCCCATTTCATGCACTTCGCCGCCCCATGACTTGACGGCGAAGGCGTGACCGAACTCATGGCAGGCCTTGATGAAGGGGAAGGTAAGCCAGAGCAGCACCAGGTTGCTGGGGGCCAGAACCCGGTCGCTGATG
>JAOZRP010000145.1 GCA_029940125.1 bacterium | reverse complement strand
GTAAGGCACTAAAAACCAACGGCTGACCACTGACAGCTCATCCGGAAACAGCCGTTTCCGGATGGAACCTAGTTATAGGTAAAATCAGCGAGAAATGCAAGGTTTTTAGTACTTTCCCGGCTTTTTGCGCTTCTTTTTCCGAAAAGCATGCACCGGTCGGGCTGACATTTTTTCGCTTTCAGCCCCAAGCCGCGCCACCACCCGGCGGCCATTGATCATCAGGCCGGAAAAGGCTCCGATAACCTCGGCCTCGAAACGGCTGTCTGCTTCCAGCAGGGTAAAATTTTTCATGATTTCGATGCGCCCGACCCGGATTCTGGCTCCATCCCGGGTCGTGGCATCGTTAATTTCGCCGATCAGGCGACCGGGATTGACCCCGTCTTTTTTACCCACGTTAAGGTGAAAACGACTGAATCGCTCCCGCCCTTTTGCCGCTGACAGATGGTGGCCGGCACCTGCCCGGCGTTCGCGGCGTTCAACCCGGCCTTTCGCTTCCGGTTCCCTGGCATTCAAGTCCGGCGCCTCCAGATAATAGCGCAGGAAGGCTTCAAATTTTTCCAGCATGAAGCAGCGGACAAGCTCTTCCCGTTCCAACGGTTCAAGAGCCTTTTTTATCGTCGACATGAAAGGGTCGAGCAGGGTGGTGTCAACGTGCCGATCCTTGAGTTTATCCAGGTAATGCATCATCAGCTGCCGGCAGATGTCTTCGCCGCTGGGGATGCGGGACTGCTCGAATTTTCGTTTCAACCGCCGTTCAATTTCCTTGATTTTATACTTTTCCCGGGGCTGGACAATGGCAAGGGAGATTCCCTCCTTGCCAGCCCTGCCGGTACGGCCGCTGCGATGGGTGTAGCTGGCCACGTCATCGGGCAGATTGTAATTGATGATATGGCTGATATCCTTGACATCCAGGCCCCGGGCGGCGACATCGGTAGCCACCAGCAGCTGTATTTTCCGCTGCCGGAAGGCGCGCATCACCAGGTCCCGCTGTCCCTGGGAAAGCTCACCGTGCAAGGCATCGGCACGGTAGCCGTCTTCGATCAATTTCTCGGCCACCTCCCTGGTCTCCTGGCGGGTGCGGCAGAAAACGATGCCATAGATATCCGGATTGCTGTCGACGATGCGCTTTAAAGTCGGGTAGCGATTCTTCGCCGCCGCCAGGTAGTAGAGGTGGCGGACATTTTCAACCCCCTGATTGCGCTGCCCGATGGTTACTTCAACCGGACTTTTCATGTAGCGACTGGCAATCCCGGTCACCTCGCGGGGCATGGTCGCCGAAAAAAGGATGGTTTTCTTGTCCGCCGGCGTCGCCGCCAGAATAGCGTTCAGATCTTCCTGGAAACCCATCTGCAGCATCTCGTCAGCTTCGTCCAGGACAACGGCACGGATGGATTTGATGTCAACCTTCCCTTCATTGATAAAAGCCAGAAGCCGCCCGGGAGTAGCAACGATAATCCGGGCGCCCCGCTGCAGCTGTCGACTTTGACCAACAATGCTGGCGCCGCCGTAGACCGCGACAATCTTCACTCCGGGCAGGTAACGGGCAAAATTATTCAGATCTCCGGCTACCTGGACGCAGAGTTCCCGGGTCGGACAGAGAATTAAAAACTGGGTTTCACGCCGCTGCCGGTCAAGCAGCTGCAGGAGAGGCAGACCGTAGGCGGCCGTCTTGCCGGTGCCGGTCTGAGAAAGAGCGACAACATCGTGCCGCAGGGCCAAAAGAAGCGGGATTACCTCTTCTTGAACCGGGGTCGGGGTGGAAAAACCCAGCTGATCAAGACCCTTAAGCAGGTCGTTTGTCAGGCCGAGTTCAGCAAAAGTAGTCATAGAAAAAATACTCCGGAATAAAGTTGCTCAACATATCCAACTGGTGCGGAAAAGCAGCTGGAGCGGTTTTGCCGACAGCCAGATCCAAAAAAGTTGAGCAGTCATTAACCAACCATCCACAGCCCATCCGGGAAGAAACAGCCGTTTCCAACCATGATGGACCAGCATCAGCAAAGCAGGGAGTGGCAGGAATAGTCGCGATAAGGCGTCCACAGGGGATTCCCGTCCGCGTACAAACAGAGAAATTTCGACCGCCGCGGTTCGGAAAGGGCCAGGAGCGTGGAGGAAGTGGTCCCGTATCCATCCAGCCTGACATTGAATCCCTGGGGAGGGATTGATTCCTGGGGCAGTGAGGTGCACAGCATTTGTTTGAATCCAAGTACGATTTCAGCCGCCTTTACCGCTTCCCCGCCCCAATGACCAAAGCGGCGCCCGGCCATCCGGCTTTTCGGCGTCCGTTCCTCCTTCAGAGGACCATTGCCAATAAAATGAAATCCGGGCGACAGGGAAAATTCCGCGAACGCGGGATAATTGCTGGCCATAAAGCCACCGGAAGAATCAAGAACCAGGAGGTTGAACGGATTATAGCCGTCCACATCGGCCGCCAGCAGCCAGCGCCTGGCGGCAGCGGGGGAATCATGCTGCATCAATTCGTAAACCAGGCATCCCCGGGACCTTTTCTCTTCATCAGGGGGCAGGCCATTCCAGCGATTGGTAAGCAGAACCAGCAAGCCTTTTTGATTGCAGGCCCACCAGCTTCCCCCGGCCCGGGTATCAAAGGGTGCTATCCAGCGGTTTAAGCCGCCATTGGAAAAAACCCGCGGGGCGATGGCCGAGCGGGAAAAAAATTCATCACGGTTGTTGCCGATGATAATCGGCCACTCTTCAACTACCTGGTAAGCCAGCAGAATCGTGCACATTTATTTCCATCCGGCAACAGGTACAATGCCATGGCAGCGGTTCCCCAGATGATGGATGAAATCATTGACAACGCCGTTGATAAAGGTATGCCGCGGAGAACTCATCCAAACATTTCCTTTACTTTGCCAAAAAAACTTTTGTGCTGGGGCTGGGTCTCCTCGCCGCTTTCCCGGGCAAATTCCTCCAGCAGCTCCCGCTGCCGCTCCGTCAGGTTGGTAGGAGTTTCCACCACCACCTGGACAATCTGTTCCCCCCGGCCATAACCGCGCAGATGCGGCACCCCCATGTTCTTAAAGTGATACAAGTGGCCGGACTGGGTCCCGGGGGCAATTTTGAGCGGCTGCTTGCCTTCCAGGGTTGGAATCATGATCTCCGCCCCCAGGGATGCCTGGGTAAAACTGATGGGCACCCGACAGATAATATCATCCCCCTCGCGGACAAAAATGGGGTGATCCTTGACATTGATCACCACGTAGAGATCACCGGGAGGACCGCCTTTCAGGCCGGCGCTTCCTTCCCCGACCAGTTTCAGCCGGGAGCCGGACTCAACCCCGGCCGGAATCTTGACCGAAAGATTCTTTTCGCCGGCAATCCGGCCGCTGCCGTTGCAGTTCGGACAGGGGTTGCGGATTATGGTTCCCTCCCCGTGACAGGTGGGACACGTCTGGTTGACACTGAAAAAACCCTGCTGAAACCGCACCTGACCCCGGCCATGGCAGGTACTGCAGGTTTCTGGCTGGCTGCCGGGAGCCAGACCGGAGCCATTGCATTCGGGACAGGGAACCTGGCGGGGCACCCTGATCTTGGCCTCGGTGCCGAAAACGGCCTCTTCAAACTCAATATCAAGGGTATAACGCAGATTTTCCCCGCTGCGTCCGGCCGAACGGGAGCGGCCGCCGCCGGCAGCCCCGAAAACATCACCAAACAAATCGCTGAAAATATCACCAAAATGCCCAAACCCGTCGGCACTGAAACCGCCTCCCGGGAAACCGCTGCCGTTGCCGTTCACACCGGCATGACCAAACTGATCATAGGCGGCCCGCTTCTGGGGATCGGAAAGCACTTCATAGGCTTCCGTAAGCTCCTTGAATTTTTCTTCCGCCTCTTTGTCTCCGGGATTTTTGTCCGGGTGATACTGAAAAGCCAGTTTTCGATAGGTTTTTTTAATTTCCAGTTCGGAGGCATTACGGTGAACCTGCAACACCTCATAATAATCTCGCTTCAAATCATCCCCCCCCGCTTTCCATCACCACACAACCGAATGGTCAAACAAAAAGACGAGGCCACAGGTCACGCGTCCGTTTTTCGGACAGACATAACCTGTGGCCTTTACGCAGGCGCTATTTATTTTCGTCGTTTACCTCTTCGAAATCGGCGTCCACCACTTCATCATCTCCCGATTCCGCGGTTTCACCACCCGGAGCCGCCTGCCCGGCCGCGGCAGCCTGGGCATACATGGCTTCCGCCAGCTTATGGGAAGACTGGGTCAACGCCTCGAGGGCCGATTTAATCGCCGCGGCATCGCTGCCATCCTTGACCGATTTCAGCTGGTTCAAGGCTGATTCAACGTTGCCCCGCTCTTCGGCGGAAATCTTATCACCCGTCTCCTTGAGAGATTTTTCCGTGGTATAGATCATCGTATCCGCCTGATTGCGAAGGTCGACCAGTTCTCGCTTCTGCCGGTCTTCCTCGGCATGAGCTTCGGCATCCTTGACCATCTGTTCGATTTCCTCCTCGCTCAGACCGCTGGAAGCCTTGATCTCAATGGACTGCTCTTTGCCGGTGGCCTTATCTTTGGCCGAAACGTGAACAATGCCGTTGGCATCGATATCAAAAGTAACTTCAATCTGAGGCACCCCGCGCGGCGCCGGCGGAATGCCAACCAAATCAAATTTGGCCAGCGTCTTGTTGTCAGCCGCCATTTCCCGCTCACCCTGCAACACCAGGATGCTGACCGCCGTCTGGTTATCGGCCGCCGTGGTAAAAATCTGGCTTTTCTTGGTCGGAATGGTGGTGTTCTTTTCAATCAGCTTGGTCGCCACCCCGCCCAGGGTTTCAATTCCCAGGGAAAGCGGGGTCACGTCCAGCAGCAGCACGTCCTTGACATCTCCCTTGAGTACGCCGCCCTGGATGGCCGCCCCGATGGCCACCACCTCGTCGGGATTGACTCCTTTGCTGGGCTCCTGGCCAAAAATCTGCTTCACCTTTTCCTGGACGCAGGGCATCCGGGTCATGCCGCCCACCAAAATCACCTCGCGGATGTCGGCAGCGGTGACCCCGGCATCTTTCAGCGCTGTCATGCAGGGCTGCTTGACCCGGTCAAGCAGATCGGCCACCAGTCCTTCCAGGGTGCCGCGGGTCAATTTCATGTTCAGATGCTTCGGACCGCTGGCATCAGCAGTAATAAAAGGAAGATTGATATCGGTTTCCAGGGAGCTGGACAACTCGCACTTGGCCTTTTCCGCCGCCTCTTTCAAACGCTGCAGGGCCATTTTATCCTGCCGCAGATCAATTCCTTCTTTTTTGCGAAATTCTTCGGCAATATAATCCAGCACCCGTTCATCAAAGTCCTCGCCGCCGAGGAAGGTGTCGCCATTGGTAGCCTTAACCTCAAAAACGCCGTCGCCCAGTTCCATGATCGAGATATCGAACGTGCCTCCACCCAGGTCAAAAACGGCGATCTTGCCTTCCGCCTTTTTATCCTCGCCGTAGGCCAGCGAGGCAGCCGTGGGCTCATTGATGATTCTCAAAACGTTCAACCCGGCAATCTTGCCGGCGTCCTTGGTCGCCTGCCGCTGGCTGTCGTTAAAATAGGCCGGCACGGTAATCACGGCGTCGGTAACCGGTTCTCCCAGGTAATCTTCCGCCGTTTTTTTCATTTTTTGCAGAATCATAGCTGATATTTCCGCCGGGCTGTACTCCTTGCCCTTGATTTCCACCCAGGCGTCCCCGTTTTTGGCCTGAATAATCTTATAGGGAACCTTTTTCATCATCTGCTGCACCTGGGGGGCGTCATATTTACGCCCGATCAGGCGTTTGACCGCAAAAATGGTCTGGTCAGGATTGGTAACCGCCTGACGCTTGGCCAGCTGGCCCACCAGCCGTTCGCCGGACTCGGTAAAGGCCACCATCGAAGGCGTTGTCCGCCCCCCTTCGGCATTGGTAATAACTTTTGCCTCCCCACCCTCCATGACACTGACACAGGAGTTGGTGGTTCCCAGATCTATTCCGATTACTTTTCCCATTTGATCCTCCTTGATTTTCGTCTCTACAGCCAACCAACCACCTGTCTGGAGACTGGCATGATGATACGTCGTTTGTTGTTGTGATCGGCAGGCAGGGAAATTCACCCTGCTCCTACCGCTTTTTTTATTTTTTCCTGAATTGAGCGGTTAGCTAGCAACTGTTAGATGTTAGTTTAATGATTACCAGCAGTGTCCGGTATGTTTTTTGCGTTGTTCTAAAGTCGGCAGCCGGTGCTGTTTTCCGACGCGACATCGTGAGATGCCGTTGTTTTTTCCGGCGATTGAAGCGTAAAAGTTGCCTTGTTTGAGCCCTGAAAGGGCGAGTTTGG